>CAMLJA010000240.1 GCA_946480065.1 uncultured Thermomonas sp.
CCACCGCCAGTTCGCTCAGCGGGCGCAGCAGCGAGTAGTAGCGCAGGTCGGCGGCCACGTGCGACTGCAGCCAGTCGCCGAACGCCGACTCGAACGCCCAGCCCTTCGACCACTGGTGGTTGACCTCGCTGGTGGCGGTGCCGTCCTCGGACACGATCAGCGAGCCGTAGCTCGCCGAGCGTTCGTTGGAGAACACCACCTGGTCCACCCCCAGCACCACCGCGGCGAAGGCCAGGATGGCGGAGTTCACCGCGGTCACCGGGATGTGCCCGTTCCACGCGCCCAGCCGGTTGTACTCGAACAGCTGCGGCGCCAGCTGGCGGCCGACGTTGAGCGTGGGCAGGCCGGTGTGCGCGGCGCAGGCGGCGATCAGCTGCGAGCCGCCGATCCACGCCACGGTCTGCTCCACGCCTGCGGCGCGCAGCGCCTCGATGCTCACCAGCGAGTCCTTGCCGCCGCCGATCGCCACCAGCGCGTGCCGGCGCAGGCCCAGCGCCGGCGCCGGCGCGGCGTCCGCGGCCCCGGCCGGGAAGCGCAGGCGGCCGCGCAGGTCCAGCCCGTTGCGGTAGGCGAACTCGCCCAGCCCGTTGAGGTACACCTGCTCCAGCAGCGCTGCGGTGGCGGCGTCCAGCGGCTCGCCCTCGACCACGATCGCTTCGGGCACCGCCGCCTTGTAGTAGCTCACGCCGGCGACCAGGTGCAGCACCCGCAGCGCCCGCTGCGCGGCGGCCGCGCGCGCGGCGTCGAGCCGGAACGGCGCCCCCGGCAGGCGCACCGCCTCCACCAGCTCGGGGCCGTCGTCGAAGGCGTAGGCCAGCTCGGCCACGCCGGTGGCGGGGTCGAAGCCGCAGCGCACGAAGCGGAACGCGCGGATCGCGTCGCGCTGGAACGTCCAGTCTTTCATTCGATCAGGTCCTCTGCGGGCAGTGCGCGCAGGTTGTATTCGCTGGCCATGCAGCGGCCGTAGGCGCCGGCGTCGGCGACCACCACCACGTCGCCCGGCGCGGTCGCGGCGGGCAGCCGGACCCGGCGGCCGAACACGTCGGCGGATTCGCAGATCGGGCCCACCACCTCGAACTCGCCGTCGAGCGGCGCATCCAGCCGGCTCAGGTTGGCGATGTCGTGCCAGGCGTCGTACAGCGCCGGCCGCACCAGCGCGTTCATGCCCGCGTCCAGCCCCACCCGGCGCACGCCGTCCTTCTCCACCACCTGGGTCACGCGCGCCAGCAGCACGCCGGCCTCGCCCACCAGGAAGCGCCCGGGCTCCACCGCCAGCGCGAACGCCGGATGCACCCGCTTGATCTCGGCCAGGCCGCGCGCCCATGCGTCGAGGTCGAACGGCTCGTCGTCGTCGCTGTAGGGGATCGGCAGGCCGCCACCGATGTCCAGCACCTGCACGCTGCCGATCCGGCGGGCGAAGCCGGCCAGTTCGTCGACCACCTGCTTCCAGTGGTCGACCGCCTCGATCCCGCTGCCCAGGTGCGCGTGCACGCCGGTGATGCGCACGCCCAGCGCGCGCGCAGCCTGCACGAATTCGTCCACCCGCGGCGCCGGCAGGCCGAACTTGGCCTCGCTGCCCCCGGTGTTGACCTTGGCGTGGTGGCCGTCGCCGTGCCCGAGGTCGATGCGCAGCCACAGCGCGCGGTCGCGGAACACCTCCGGCCAGCGCCGCAGCAGCTCAACGTTGTCGACGGTGACGGTGGCGCCGCGCGCGAACGCGGCGCGGTATTCGTCGATGGGCGCGAAGTTGGGGGTGAACAGCACCCGCGCCGGGTCCAGCCCGGGCACGGCGTCGAAGGCGCGCCGCAGCTCGCCTTCGGACACGCACTCCAGGCCGAAGCCCTCGCCCGCCAGCGCCCGCAGCAGCGCCGGGTGCGGGTTGGCCTTGATCGCGTAGTAGCGGCGGTCGATGGCGTCCACGCCGTTGAGCTGGCGCGCGCGTTCGCGCACCGTGCCCAGGTGGTAGGCGTAGCGCGGCGTCCCCTGCGCCGCCAGCGCCAGCAGCTGCGTGCGCTCGCGCGGCGCCCGCCACCACGGCGCCGGGCGCGGCCGCAGGCTGCCGTCGAGTTCGCGCCAGCGCGGGCCGAACACGTCGGGTTCGTAGACCGGCATCGCGCCGCTGTCGATCAGCGCGGCGTGCAGCCGCGCCATCATTCCCTGCGCCTGCGCCTCGTCGACCACGAAGGTCAGGTTGAGGTCGTTGGAGGACTGCGAGATCAGGTGCACGCGCTCGCGCCCGAACATCGCCCAGACCTCGGACAGCTTGTGCAGCAGCGAGCGCATGCCGCGCCCGACCAGGGTGACCGCGGCGCAGGGCGCGATCACCTTGACCCGGCACACCTGCGCCAGGTCGGCCGACAGGCGTTCCAGCACGTCGGTGCTGACCAGGTTGTCGGACGGATCCAGCGACACGGTGACGTTGGTCTCCGAGGAGCCGATCAGGTCCACCGACAGGCCATGGCGCTTGAAGCGCTCGAACACGTCGGCCAGGAAGCCGACCTGCTGCCACATGCCCACGCTTTCCATCGACACCAGCACGATGCCGTTGCGGCGGCTGATCGCCTTGACCCCCGGCACCGCGGCCACGCTGCCCTCGATCCGGGTGCCCGGCAGCTGCGGGCGGCCGGTGTCCAGGATCCGCATCGGCACGCCGGCGTCGCGACAGGGGGCGATGCTGCGCGGGTGCAGGACCTTGGCGCCGGTGGTGGCGATTTCCTGCGCCTCGGCGTAGTCCAGCCGGGCCAGCAGGCGCGCGTCCGGCACCTCGCGCGGGTTGGCGCTGAACATGCCCGGCACGTCGGTCCAGATCTCCACCCGGCGCGCGCCCAGCAGCGCGCCGAAATAGGCGGCCGAGGTGTCCGAGCCGCCGCGGCCGAGGATGGCGGTGCCGCCGTCGCCGTGGCGGGCGATGAAGCCCTGGGTCAGCAGCAGCCGCGCCGGCTGCGCGGCGAAGCGCGCGCGCAGCCCGGCGTCGCCCTCGCAGCGGCAGTTGACCGACAGCCGCTGCGCCCACGCGCTGGCGTTGGGCAGCGCGATCGCCTGCAGCCAGTCGCGCGCGTCGCACCAGCCGAAATCCAGGCCCTGCGCGCGCAGGTAGGCCGCGCCCAGGGTGGACGACAGCAACTCGCCCTGCGCCAGCACCTCCGCCTGCCAGTCCAGCGGCCGGGGGGCGGCGCGCGGGTCGTCGCGCAGGGCTTCGAGCGCGCGCAGGCGCACGCCCAGCGTGGCTTCCGGGTCCAGCCGCAGTTCGTCGACGCAGAACGCGCGGTGGCGCCCGGCCAGGGCGGCGATGCGCTCGGCGATCCCGTCGCCGTCGGCGATCGCCTGCAGTTCGTTGGT
>CAMLJA010000241.1 GCA_946480065.1 uncultured Thermomonas sp.
ACCTGCGCCGCATCCTCACCGACTACGGCTTCATCGGCCACCCGTTCCGCAAGGATTTCCCGCTGATCGGCAACGTCGAGGTCCGCTACGACGCCGAGCGCCAGCGCGTGGTGTACGAGCCGGTCACCAGCGTGGAGCCGCGGGTCGGCGTGCCGCGCGTCATCCGCGACGACGCCCGCTACGCCACCGCCGAGGGCGAGCGCGACCACAAGATCCTGTCCCGGGAGGCCCGTCGATGAGCGCACAGCCGAGCAGCGAAGGCTTCGCGAGCAATGCGGCCGAAGCCAGCCAGGAAATCCGCAACTACACCCTGAATTTCGGCCCCCAGCATCCGGCCGCGCACGGCGTGCTGCGCCTGATCCTGGAAATGGACGGCGAGGTGGTGCGCCGGGCCGACCCGCACATCGGCCTGCTCCACCGCGGCACCGAGAAGCTGGCCGAGTCCAAGCCGTTCAACCAGTCGATCGGCTACATGGACCGCCTGGACTACGTCTCGATGATGTGCAACGAGCACGCCTACGTGCGCGCCATCGAGACGCTGATGGGGATCGAGGCCCCGGAGCGGGCGCAGTGGATCCGCACGATGTTCGACGAGGTCACGCGCATCCTCAACCACCTGATGTGGGTGGGTTCGAACGCGCTGGACCTTGGCGCGATGGCGGTGTTCCTGTACGCCTTCCGCGAGCGCGAGGAGCTGATGGACTGCTACGAGGCGGTCAGCGGCGCGCGCATGCACGCGGCCTACTATCGCCCGGGCGGCGTCTACCGCGACCTGCCGGACCGGATGCCGAAGTACAAGGAATCGCCGTGGCGCAAGGGCGCCAGGCTGAAGCGCTTCAACGAGTGGCGCGAAGGCTCGCTGCTGGACTACCTGGAGCACTTCACCCAGGACTTCCCCAAGCGGATCGACGAGTACGAGACCCTGCTCACCGACAACCGCATCTGGAAGCAGCGCACCGTGGGCATCGGCGTGGTCAGCCCCGAGCAGGCCATGGCCTGGGGGATGAGCGGCCCGATGGTGCGCGGGTCCGGGATCGAATGGGACCTGCGCAAGAAGCAGCCGTACGCCAGGTACGCCGAGGTCGACTTCGACATCCCGGTCGGCACCAACGGCGACTGCTACGACCGCTACCTGGTGCGCATGGCGGAAATGCGCGAGTCCACCCGCATCATCGCCCAGTGCGTGGCCTGGCTGAAGGCCAACCCGGGCCCGGTGATGCTGGACAATTACAAGGTGTCGCCGCCGTCGCGCGAAGCGATGAAGGACGACATGGAAGCCCTCATCCACCACTTCAAGCTGTTCTCGGAAGGGTATTGCGTCCCGGCCGGCGAGACCTACGCCGCGGTCGAGGCGCCCAAGGGCGAGTTCGGCTGCTACCTGGTCAGCGACGGCGCCAACAAGCCGTTCCGCGTGCACCTGCGGGCGCCGGGCTTCGCCCACCTGTCCTCGATGGACGAGATCGTGAGGGGCCACATGCTGGCCGACGTGGTGGCCATGATCGGCACCTATGACATCGTCTTCGGCGAAGTCGACCGATAAGAGCCGCTGAGAGCAGCCGATGAAAGCAACTGGCAATTTCGAAGCTTGTCGCAACGTGGACCCGATGGCCGTGCTGTCGGACGCCACGCGCGCGCACATCGACCACTGGCTGGCCAAGTTCCCGGCCGACCGCAAGCGTTCCGCCGTGCTGCAGGGGCTGTTCGCGGCGCAGGAGCAGAACGGCGGCTGGCTGAGCGACGAACTGATCGCGGCGGTGGCCAGGTACCTGGACCTGCCGCCGGTATGGGCCTACGAGGTGGCGACCTTCTACTCGATGTTCGAGACGCACAAGGTCGGCCGCAACAACGTGGCCTTCTGCACCAACATCAGCTGCTGGCTCAACGGCGCCGAGGACCTCGTCGCCCACGCCGAGAAGAAGCTGGGCTGCAGGCTGGGCGAGTCGACCGCGGACGGCCGCGTCTACCTCAAGCGCGAGGAGGAGTGCGTGGCCGCGTGCTGCGGCGCGCCGGTGGTCGTGATCAACGGGCATTACCACGAGAAGCTCGACGCCGCGAAGGTGGACGAGCTGCTGGACGGGCTGAAGTGATGGGCGGACACGGACAGTATTCCGAGGGCTACGGCCCGGTCGGCCCGGCGCCGAAGGAGCACCAGGCGGTCTACACGACGCTGCACTTCGACAAGCCGTGGTCGTACGAGAGCTACCTGAAGACCGGCGGCTACCAGGCGCTGCGCCGGATCCTGACGGAGAAGATCCCGCCGGCCGACGTGATCGAGATGGTCAAGGCGTCCGGGCTGCGCGGCCGCGGCGGCGCGGGCTTCCCCACCGGCCTGAAGTGGAGCTTCATGCCCAAGGGCCCCGGCCAGAAGTACATCCTGTGCAACTCGGACGAGTCCGAGCCGGGCACCGCCAAGGACCGCGACATCCTGCGCTACAACCCGCATTCGGTGATCGAGGGCATGGCGATCGCCTGCTACGCCACCGGTTCCACCGTGGGCTACAACTACCTGCGCGGCGAATTCCACCACGAGCCGTTCGAGCACCTGGAGGAAGCCACCCGCGAGGCCTACGCGAACGGCTGGCTGGGCAAGGACATCCTCGGCACCGGCGTGGACATCGACCTGTACAACGCGCTCGGCGCCGGCGCCTACATCTGCGGCGAGGAAACCGCGCTGATGGAGTCGCTGGAAGGCAAGAAGGGCCAGCCGCGCTACAAGCCGCCGTTCCCGGCCAACTTCGGCCTGTACGGCAAGCCGACCACCATCAACAACACCGAGACCTACGCCTCGGTGCCGGCGATCGTGCGCAACGGCCCGGAATGGTTCATGAGCCTGGGCAAGCCGAACAACGGCGGCTGCAAGATCTTCTCGGTCTCCGGCCACGTGGCACGCCCCGGCAACCACGAGGTGCGCCTCGGCACCCCGTTCGCCGAGCTGCTGGAGCTGTGCGGCGGCATGCGCAACGGCCACAGGATCAAGGGCGTCATCCCGGGCGGCTCCTCGATGCCGGTGCTGCCGGGCGAGGTGATGATGGGCCTGACCATGGACTACGACGCGATCCAGAAGGCCGGTTCCGGGCTGGGCTCGGGCGCGGTCGTGGTGATGGACGAGACCACCTGCATGGTGCGCGCCTGCCGCCGCATCTCGCGCTTCTACTGGAAGGAAAGCTGCGGCCAGTGCACGCCGTGCCGCGAGGGCACCGGCTGGATGCACCGCATGCTGGACCGCATCTGCAACTTCGAGGCCACCCTCGACGACCTGCAGATGCTGCGCGCCGCCGCGGGGCAGATCGAGGGCCACACCATCTGTGCCTTCGGCGAGGCCGCCGCGTGGCCGGT
>CAMLJA010000242.1 GCA_946480065.1 uncultured Thermomonas sp.
CGCGACCGCGCCGCTGCGCTGGCGGGCGAGGGGCGCTGCCCGCGCCGGGTGGCGCGCGAGGTCGGCGCGGCACCGCACGCCCGCCGCGTGCTGCGCCGGTTCGTGCGGCGGGCGCGGGCCGGCGCCGCGGTTTGAGTATGCTGGGCCCCGGCCGCCCGACCGGGCGCGGCCAATAGGACGAGGGAGACAGGCGTGACGACACGCGCGATGGGAGTGGGCGCCGGCATCGGCTGGTTGCGGCAGGCGGTGAACCTGGGGCGCGACAACCCGAGGGCGATCTTCGGTGGCGCGGCGCTGCTGGTGCTGACGCTGCTGTTCGGTGCGATCGCGATGAGCTTCCTCATCGTGGGGCTGGCGGCTGTGATGAAGGCGGACCCGACCACTTCGCTGGCGGCTTCGCTGGTGGTGGGGCTCGGGATCGTGGCGCTGATGGCGGCGATGATGGTGGGTTACCTGCGCCTGATCCACGCGGTGGAACAGGGCCGGCCGGCCAGCCCCGCGGACGTCTTCGCCGGGTTCTCCGACATGGCGGCCAGCGGCCGCGCGGTCGGCTTCATGTTGCTGCTGACGCTGGCGCAGTACGTGCTGATCATCGGCCTGGTGAGCGTGTTCGCCCACGATTTCGGCGTCTGGTACATCGACAATCTCAAGGCCTCGCTGGCCGGCCAGCCGGCCACGCCGATGAACGGCCTGCCGCAGGGCTTCTGGACCGCCTTCGTGCTGATGATGGCGGTGGGCCTGTTCTCCTACGCGGTGCAGGCGCTTGGCCTAGGCCAGATCGCGAACGGCGGCGCCAGCGTGGGTGGGGCCTTCTCGGATGGCGTTTCGGGCGCGGCAAGGAACGTGGTGCCGTTCCTGGTGCTGCTGTTGGTCCTGCTGGTCGCCGGCCTGGTGTTCGCGGTGGCGGGCATGCTGCTTGCCCTGATCTTCGGCGTGCTGGCCAAGCTGGCCGGCGCCTGGCTGGTCGTGCTGGTCGGGGTGCCGCTCTACCTGCTGTTCGTGCTGGCAATGATGGTGGTGATGTTCGGGATGATGTACTACGTCTGGCGCGACATTTGCGGCGACGGCCCGCAGCCGATCCCCACCCACGACCGCATCGAGGCCTGAGGCGACTTCAGCCCAAGCCCAGCGCCTGCTGCACGGCCGCCTGCAGCGCGGCCTGCAGCGACAGGAACAGGCACCCGATGGCCGCGGCCAGGCCCAGCGCCTGAACCGCCAGCCACGCATGCGCCCAGGCCGGCATTCGCCGGCGCCCCGCGCACCATGCCACCCGGGTATCACTCAGGCGGTCGTGCAGCGCCAGGTGCGCGGGCGGCAGCGCCGCCATCAGGTGGCCGACGTTGAGGGTCAGCCAGGACAGGCCGGCGGCCAGGTGGCGCAGCAGCGCGTGCCCGGCGGTGAGCCGGCCGCCGGTGTCCGCGCTCACCTGCAGTCCCAGCGCGCGCTTGCCCGGGGTGGCCCGCCACGGGCCGCGCTCGAACCCGACCGCCCACGGCAGCGCCAGCACCGCGTACAGCGCCACCGGGGTCAACACGATTGCCAACAGCGCGGCTTCCAGCGCGGCCACCTGCGCCGCCAGCCGCGGATCGGCCAGCCAGGCATGCGCCAGCGCCAGCGCGGGCTGCGGGTTGCCCAGCGCGTCGCCCAGCAGGCGCGGCAGTTCTGCGGCCAGGGAGGCCCAGGCCGCGCGCGCCGCGTCCAGCGCATGGCCGACGCGGGACGCGCCCAGCAGCGCCACCAGCGGCAGCAGGCAGGCGGCGTCCAGCGACCACGCCGCGTAGCGCGGCCAGAACCCCGCCGGGACGCGGCCGGCGGAGGCGTCAGCCGGCGCGGGCGCCATCGGCGTCCCGCCGCGGGGCCAGCGCGGCCGCGGCCAGGATGCCGGCCTCGTACAGCAGGCACATCGGCAGCGCCAGCATCAGCTGGCTGACCACGTCCGGCGGCGTCAGCACCGCGGCGACGATGAAGATGCCGACCACCGCGTAGCCGCGGCCCTCGCGCAGCTGCGCCGGGGTGACCCAGCCCAGCAGCGCCAGGATCACCAGCGCCACCGGCAGCTCGAACGCCAGCCCGAAGGCCAGGAACAGCACCAGCACGAAGTCCAGGTAGGCGCTGATGTCGGTCATCATCGCCACCCCGGCGGGCGTCACCCGGGCGAGGAAGCCGAACACCATCGGCAGCACCAGGAAGAACGCGAACGCACAGCCGGCGTAGAACAGCCCCAGCGCCGAGGCCAGCAGCGGCAGCGCCAGCCGTTTCTCGCGCCGGTACAGGCCGGGGGCCACGAACGCCCAGGCCTGGTAGAGCAGCCACGGCATCGCGATCATCAGCGCAGCGAAGAACGCCAGCTTCATCGGCGCGAAGAACGGCGAGGCGACCTGCGTGGCGATCAGCTGGCCGCCCTTGGGCAGCTTGTCCAGCAGCGGCTGCGCCAGCCAGGCGTACAGCCGGTTGGCGAACGGCAGCAGGCAGGCCAGCACCAGCAGCAGGCCTGCGGCGCCGCGCAGCAGCCGCGCGCGCAGCTCCAGCAGGTGCGCCACCAGCGGGCGGGCGCCGTCGCCGGCGGCGTCAGTCATCGCCCTGTCCGCGCGGTGGCGGCGTCGGTTGCGCGGGCGCCTGCGGATCCGGGTCGACGCCCGCGCCGCGCAGCTCCGCCTCCGTCCGGCGCAGCGCCTCGCGCCCGTCCTGCAGGCTGCGCCGCAGTTCCTCGCTGGCCAGTTCGTGCTCCAGCTCGGACTTCACCGCGTACCACTGCGCGCGCGCCTTGCGCACCCACAGCCCGGCGAAGCGCGCGGCCTTCGGCAGGCGTTCGGGACCCAGCACGACGAGCGCGACCAGGGCCACCACCAGCAGCTCGCCGAACGAGAAATCGAACATCGCCCGGGCCGGCGCGCGCGGTCAGCGCGCGACGTCGTCGCGGTCGCGCTGCTCGGCCTTGGGCGCGGCGGCGTCGTTGCCCAGCTGCGCGGCGGGCTTGTCGTCCTCGCCGTGCATGCCCTTCTTGAACTCGTGCACCGCCTTGCCCAGGTCGCGGGCGCCGGAGGTCAGGCGCTTGGTGCCGAACACCAGCAGCACGATGACCAGCACGACCAGCCAGTGCCAGATGCTGAAGCCGCCCATGGTTGCGCCCTTGCGTTGAGGTAGGCGGCGATTTTACGCCGTTCGCGGCGTGGCCGCCGGTGGCGGCGCGCGCTCAGGGGTTGGTCGCGGGCAGCGGGCTGGCGGTGGCCGGGCTGGCGGGTTCCAGCGGCTGCACGGTGACCGCGCCGGACCCGGCGGCGGCGGGCGCGGGCGCCGGCGGCACCACCGGCGCCGGGGCGGGGCC
>CAMLJA010000243.1 GCA_946480065.1 uncultured Thermomonas sp.
CCATCGCGCCGCCTCGCCCGGCGGCTCTACGGGGCCGCCGCTTCCATCCTGCCGCGATGGACCTCAAGAGCGGCTATCCCTTCTGGGCGGTGAAGAACGGGCTGATGCAGGCGTTCCCGCCGCTCGCCGCCGACCTGCGCTGCGACGTGGCGGTGATCGGCGCCGGCATCACCGGCGCGCTGGTGGCCGACGAATTGCAGGCCCACGGGCACGAGGTCGTCGTGCTCGACCAGCGCGACGTGGGCTGGGGCAGCACCGCCGCCAGCACCGCGCTGCTGCAGTACGAGATCGACACCCACATGGTCGACCTGGCGCGCCGCTACGGCGAGGCCGACGCCGTGCTGGCCTACCGCGCCTGCGCGGAGGCCATCGACCTGCTGGCGGCGCGCGCCGCCGGCCTGCGCGACGTCGACTTCGCGCGCGCGTCCAGCCTGTACTACGCCAGCCGGCGCCGGCACCGCCGCGACCTGCGCGCGGAGTTCGAACTGCGCCGCCGGCACGGCTTCGCGGTGGAATGGCTGGAGCCCGGCGAGCTGCGCGAGGCCTGGGGCTTCGAGGCGCCCGGGGCCATCCTCAGCGCGAAGGCCGCGCGGGTGGATCCCTACCGGATGGCGCACCGGCTGCTGGCGCGGGTGCGGCGCCGCGGCGGCCACGTCCACGACCGCACCCCGGTGGCGCGGATCCTGGCGCGGCCGCGCGGGGTGGAGCTGGAAACCGCCGGCGGTGCCCGCGTCCGCGCCGGCCACCTGGTGCTGGCCGCCGGCTACGCCAGCCAGGCCTTCCTGGACACGCGGGTAGCGCGCAACCGCAGCAGCTACGCCTTCGTCACCGACCCGATCCCGCGCGCGGCGCTGGGCCCGCTGGCCGATGCGATGGTCTGGGAATCCGCGCGCCCCTACCTGTACCTGCGCACCACCGGCGACGGCCGGCTGGTGGTGGGCGGCGAGGACGACGCGGTGGACATCCCCGCGCGCCGCGACGCCCGCGTGGACCGCAAGGCGGCCCGGCTCGCGCGCAAGGTGCAGGCGCTGTTCCCGCACCTGCCGGTGGTGCCCGCCTTCGCCTGGGGCGGCACCTTCGCCGAGACCGACGACGGACTGCCGTGGTTCGGCGCGCACCCGCAGACCGGGCCGCGGGTGCTGTTCGCGATGGCCTACGGCGGCAACGGCATCACCTACTCGATGCTGGGCGCCGGCCTGCTGCGCGCGGCGATCGAGCGCCGGCCGCATCCGCTGGCGCGGCTGTTCGGCTTCGGCCGCTGACCTGCGCGCGGCCGTCACGCGCGCGTCCCTAGGCTGGCCGTCCCCACAGGACCCCGCCGCCGCCATGACCGACGAACGCCCCAGCGGACTCGCCCGCACCGCGCAGATCGTGCGCTTCCTGCTGAAGTACCGCAGCGCCGGCGTGTTCTCGGGGCTGGACCTGGACGCCGCGACGGACGCCGGCGAGGTGCCGGAGGACGGCGGCCCGGAGGCGTTCGTGGCCGACCTCGAGGCGCTGGGACCCACCTTCGTCAAGATCGGGCAGGCGCTCTCCACCCGCCCGGACATGGTCCCGCCCGCCTACCTGCAGGCGCTGGAGCGGATCCAGGACGACGTCTCGCCGCTGCCGTTCAGCGAGATCAGGCCGGCGGTGGAGGAGGCGCTTGGACTGAAGCTGGGGCAGGCCTTCGCCGAGTTCGAGGAAACCCCGCTGGGGGGCGCGTCGCTGGCGCAGGTCCATCGCGCGCGCCTGCGCGACGGCCGCCCGGTCGCGGTCAAGGTGCAGCGGCCCGGCATCGCCGACGGCATCCGCGCCGACCTGGACGCGCTGGCGTCGCTGGCCGGCCGCGCCGACCGCTGGACCGACCTCGGCCGGCGCATGCGCTTCTCCGACTGGGTGCACGAATTCCGCAAGACCCTGCTGGCCGAGCTGGACTACCGGCTGGAGGCCGAGAACCTGGAGCGCTTCGGCGCCCGCCTGGCCGGCTACCCGGAGCTGACCGTGCCGCAGCCGGTGTGGGACTACACCCGCCCCACCCTGCTCACCATGGACCTGGTGGACGGCATCAAGGCCACCGAGCTGTCCGGCCTGCGCCGCACCGAGCAGGACCTGGGCGCGCTGGCCTCGGCGCTGATGCGCGGCTACCTGGACCAGGTGTTCGTGCACGGCGAGATCCATGCCGATCCGCACCCGGGCAACCTGCTGGTCACCCGCGACGGCCGGATCGCGCTGCTCGACCTGGGCATGGTGGCGCACGTGCCGCCGCGCCGCCGCGAGCAGCTGCTCAAGCTGCTGTTCGCCGCGGTGGACGGGCGCGGCGAGGAAGTGGCCGGCGAGGCGATCGCCATGGGCACGCGGCTGGAGGACTTCGACGAGGAGCGCTACGTGCGCGAGGTCGGGCAGATGGTCGCCCGCTACGCGGCCGGCCCGGGCAGCGACGCCCGCTCCGAGGGCCGCATGGTGCTGGACCTGGTCCTGCTGGGCGCGGCCTGCGGGCTGCGCACGCCGCCGGAGCTCAGCCTGCTGGGCAAGACCCTGCTGAACCTGGAGGCGGTCAGCGACGCGCTCGACCCGGAACTCGACGTCAAGGCGGTGGTCGAGGATCACCTGGACCACGTCATGCGCGAGCGCCTGAAGAAGTCGTTCTCCCCGGCCAACCTGGCCGGCGAGGCGATGGAGGTGCAGGCGCTGCTGCGCGAGGCCCCGCGCAAGCTGTCCGACATCCTGGGCCTGGTGGCCGAGAACCGCCTGCAGGTGCGGCTGGCCGGGCTGGACGACAGCCAGCTGATGGAGAACGTGCAGAAGATCGCCAACCGGGTCAGCACCGGGATCATCGTCGCCGCGCTGATCCTGGCGTCGGCGCTGCTGATGCGGCTGGAGGCCGGCCCGCGCCTGCTGGGCTACCCGGCGCTGGCGCTGGTGCTGTTCTCGATCGCCGCGCTGCTGGGGCTGGGGATCGTGGCCAGCGCGCTGCTGCGCGACCGCAAGGCGCGACCGCACGAGACGCGCGGGCCGCGCTGACCGGCGGCGATCGGCTAGAATCCCGCCGTTTGCCCGCCCGCCTGGAGCCCCGCATGTCGCAACTCGCCTATCGCCGCGTCCTGCTCAAGCTCTCCGGCGAGGCCCTGATGGGCGAAGAGGACTACGGCATCGACCCCAAGGTGATCGGCCGGCTGGCGCGCGAGGTGATCGAGGCCCGCGAGGCAGGGGCCGAGGTGGCGGTGGTGATCGGCGGCGGCAACATCTTCCGCGGCGCCGGGCTGGCCGCCGGCGGCATGGACCGGGTCACCGGCGACCAGATGGGCATGCT
>CAMLJA010000244.1 GCA_946480065.1 uncultured Thermomonas sp.
GGCGGTGCGGCGGCCGGGGCGGGCGCCGGGGCGCCGTCGGCGCGTTCGTACTGGGCGCGGAACTTGGCCAGCAGCGGCAGGCCGAGTTCGCGCGCCAGCGCGTCGATTTCCTTGGTGCCGTAGGCCAGCGCCACCGGCAGCACGCCGGCCTGGCGCAGGCCGTCGACCAGGGCCTGCGCCTCGGCCGCGGCTGGGGCGGCGCTCAGGCCGCCGAAGTCCAGCACCACCGCCGCGTGCTGGAACAGGTTGGGCGCGCGCTCCACGCGCTCGCGCATCTCGGCGGCCAGCCGGTCCACGTCGAGGGTGCGCACGCGCAGGTTGGCGATGCCGACCTGGCCGAACTTGAGTTCGCCGGCCTGGGCGTAATCCACGGCCGCGCTCATGCGCCGGTGCCGGCGGCGCGCACGCGCACGGCTGCCTCGGGCGCGTGCGGGCGCGGCACCCAGGGCTGGTCGGGCAGGGCGCCGCCGTAGGTCTCGCGGACCCAGGCGTAGCTGCACAGCCCCTTCATCAGCATGGCGGCACGCAGGCCCTGGCCCGGGCCGCCCGGCATCACGTGCTGGCCGGCCTCGCGGAAGCCGAAGCTGCCGTGGAACAGCAGCGCATGGTCGGTGCCCGGCTGCAGGAAGACCTCGCAGGCCAGCTGCGGGTAGCGCAGCTCGGCGTAGCTCTGGACGTCCGCGTACAGCGCGCGGCCCACGCCACCGCCGCGGCGGCGGCTGGCCACCAACACGCGGTCGATGTAGAAGAAATCCGGGTAGCGCGCGCGGAACCAGGCGAAGTTGCTGCTGTCGTGGTCCGCGCCGGAACCGAAGCCGATCAGGAAGCCGGCCAGGGTGCCGTCGCGCTCGGCGACGCGGAAATACTCCGCCGATTCGAACAGCCGGCGCAGGCGGGCGGCGTCGAGGGGGAGGATCGCAGGTCCTGCGGCGTTGTTGAGGGCTAGGACGGAATCCAGCTCGTGCTCGCGCACGTCGCGGATGGCGATCGACATTCCAGGGACTCCGGGTGCGTGTTGCGGTTGGCGCGGCCATCGCTGGCGCCGCCGATTATCGCATGCGCCCGCGGCCGCGGCCATGACCTTCGGTGCACGCCGCGCCGGCCCCGGAGGTATATAAAGCGGCATGCTCGCCCGCCTCTCGCATACCCGCCTGCTGCGCCACGCCGGCCTGTTCACGTGGGCGATGGCCTGCCTGCCGCTGCTGTACTCGTGGATCGGCCAGTGGCAGGAGGCGCTTCCGGACGAAACCCCGCCGCACGTGATGCCCTGGGAGGGCTGGGCCTGCTACCTGGCGTTCGGGGCCGGCTACTGGTGGCTGACCCGGGGGCTGGGCCAGCGCCGCCAGGCGCTGGACTTCGTGCTGCTGGGCATCACCACGCTGGCCGCGATCGGCCTTGGGTTCTACAGCGAATCCGGGCTGGGCAGCGTGCTGCTGATGGTGGCCGCCTGCGTGCTGCCCTGGCTGCTGCCCCTGCGGCTGGGCGTGGCCTGGCTGGTGGGCGCGCAGCTGGCGGTGGTGCCGGTGTTCATGGTGGGGCTGAAGTTCCCGCTGTTCGAGGCGCTGATGCAGTCGATGCTGTACGCCGGCATCTCCGGGTTCGTCTTCATCACCAGCCTTGTTGCGCTGCAGCAGTCGCAGGCGCGCGAGGAACAGCGCCGGCTCAACGCCGAACTGCGCGCCACCCGCGCGCTGCTGGCCGAAAGCGCGCGGGTCAACGAGCGCACCCGCATCTCGCGCGAGCTGCACGACCTGCTGGGCCACCACCTGACCGCGCTGAGCCTGAACCTGGAGGTGGCCGGCCACCTCTCCGAAGGCCGGGTCAAGGAGCACGTGCAGCAGGCGCACACGCTGGCGCGGCTGCTGCTGACCGACGTGCGCGAGGCGGTCAGCCAGCTGCGCGAGGGCGGGGCGATCGACCTGGGCGCCGCGCTGCGGCCGCTGGCCGAGAACGTGCCCAAGCTGGCCATCCACATGGACATCCAGCAGCCGCTGACGGTGGACGACCCGGAGCGCGCGCACGTGCTGCTGCGCTGCGCCCAGGAGGCCATCACCAACGCCGTGCGCCACGCCGGCGCGCACAACCTGTGGCTGGAGGCGCACGCCGACGGCGGCCGCATCGTGCTGCGGGTGCGCGACGACGGCGCCGGCGCCGAACACCTCGCCGCCGGCAACGGCCTGCAGGGCATGCGCGAACGCCTGCGCCAACTCGGCGGCCGGCTTGAGGTCGCGACCGGGCGCGGCGAAGGCTTCCAACTCACCATGACCCTGCCGGCGGCGCCCGACGCCGACACCGGCATCCCGCAAGGAGTGGCCGCATGACCGGTTCCATCCGCGTATTCCTGGTCGACGACCAGACCCTGGTCCGCCAGGGCATCCGTTCGCTGCTGGCCCTGGCCGAGGGCATCGAGGTGGTGGCGGAGGCCTCCGACGGCCGCCAGGCGGTGGAGCAGATCCCCGCGGTCGCGCCCGACGTGGTGCTGATGGACATGCGCATGCCGGCGATGTCCGGGCTGGAGGCGCTGCAGGCCATGGGGAAGGCCGGCACGCTGCCGCCCACCATCATCCTGACCACCTTCGACGATGACCAGCTGGTGCTGGCCGGGATCAAGGCCGGGGCCAAGGGCTACCTGCTGAAGGACGTCTCGCTGGAGCAGCTGGTGGACGCCATCCAGACCGTGGCCGCCGGTGGATCGCTGGTGCAGCCGGCGGTGACCCAGCGCCTGCTGTCGGGCCTGGAGCACATGCGCAACGAGTTCGTCAGCCTGGACCGCCCGGACCCGCTGACCGACCGCGAGACCGAGATCCTGCGGCTGATGGCCAGCGGCTTCTCCAACAAGGAGATCGCCAATTCGCTGGGCGTGGCCGAGGGCACCATCAAGAACCACGTGTCGAACATCCTGTCCAAGCTCGGGGTCCGCGACCGCACCCGCGCGGTGCTCAAGGCGTTCGAGCTCCAGCTGGTCTGAGCGGGACAGGATGCCCGGCCCGCCGCGTTGCAGCGCGGCGGGCGCTCGAGCCCGCGCACGCCGTTGGCGCGCAGGCGGCGGCCTCTCGCCCTGTCCAAGCTCGGGGTCCGCGACCGCACCCGGGCGGTGCTGAAGGCGTTCGAACTGCAGTTGGTGTAACCGGAAGCAGGATGCCCGGCCCGCCGCGTTGCAGCGCGGCGGGCGCTCGAGGCCGCGCGCGCCATGGCGCGCAGGCGGCGGCCTCTCGCCCTGTCCAAGCTCGGGGTGAGGGATCGCACCCGGGCGGTGCTCAAGGCATGCGAACTCCAGCTGCTCTGAGCGG
>CAMLJA010000245.1 GCA_946480065.1 uncultured Thermomonas sp.
GCGTCATCTCGATGAAGGCCCCGCCGGTGTCCACCTCGCGGCAGGCCACGTGCGGGCCGCTGGGTCCTTCCTGCAGGTAGGGCTTGATCGCCTCGCCGAGCGCTTCCAGCGCCGGCGGGAAGAAATAGACCACGTAGCCGGTTGCGTCGTTCATGCGTTCATCTTCTCACCGGTCGCGCAAATCGACCGTCAACGCGGCCGCGGCCGCGCACGCCCCGGCGCGCGCCTCGGCGATGTCACCGCCGCGGGCCAGGGCCACCGCCACACGGCGGTGGCCGGCGACCCGCGGCTTGCCGAACAGCCGCAGCTGGGTGTCCGGGGCCGCCAATGCGGCGTCGACGCCCGAGAACACCGGCACCCCGTGGCCGTGCGCCAGCACCGCGCAGGACGCGGACGGGCCCAGCTGGCGGATGACGGGGACCGGCAGGCCCAGGATCGCGCGCGCATGCAACGCGAACTGCGAGAGTTCCTGCGAGGCCAGGGTCACCAGGCCGGTGTCGTGCGGGCGCGGGCTGACCTCGCTGAACCAGACCTCGTCGCCGCGCACGAACAGCTCCACCCCGAACACGCCCCAGCCGCCCAGGTCGTCGGTGATGGCGCGGGCGATCGCCTGCGAGCGCGCCAGCGCGCGCGCCGACATCGGCTGCGGCTGCCAGCTCTCGCGGTAGTCGCCGTCTTCCTGGCGATGGCCGACCGGCTCGCAGAAACTGGTGCCGCCGGCATGGCGCACGGTCAGCAGCGTGATCTCGTAGTCGAAGTCGACGAAGCCCTCCACGATCACCCGGCCGGCGCCGGCGCGGCCGCCGGTCTGCGCGTAGTCCCACGCGGCGTCGGCCTCGCCGGGGGCGCGCACCAGCGACTGCCCGTGGCCGGACGACGACATCACCGGCTTGACCACGCAGGGCAGCCCGATCGCCGCGACCGCGGCGCGGTAGTCGTCCAGGGTGTCGACGAAGCGGTAGGGCGAGGTGGGCAGGCCCAGGGTTTCCGCGGCCAGCCGGCGGATGCCCTCGCGGTCCATGGTCAGCTGCGCGGCGCGCGCGGTGGGCACCACCCGCTGGCCGGCCCCGGCCTCCAGCGCCACCAGCGTGCGCGTGCTGATCGCCTCGATCTCCGGCACCACCAGGTGGGGGCGCTCGCGCTCCACCAGCGCGCGCACCGCCTCGCCGTCCAGCATGTCCAGCACGTGCGCGCGGTGCGCCACCTGCATCGCCGGCGCGTCCGCATAGCGGTCCGCGGCGATCACCTCCACCCCGAACCGCTGCAGCTCGATCGCCACCTCCTTGCCCAGCTCGCCCGCGCCCAGCAGCAGCACGCGCAGCGCGTGCGGGGACAGGGGCGTGCCGATCTCGACGCTCATGCGCGGCTCCGGGTAAAACCGCGATTCTACGGCGGGGCTGTCGCCGCGGCGGCCTTGCGTGCCATCCTGCTCGCATGCCGATCCACCCCCTCCTGCGCCGGTGCGCGCTGGCCGCGCTGCTGGCCGGCTTGCCCGCCTGCGCCCCGCCCGCGCTGCCGTTCTCGCGGCTGGCGGGACTGATCACCACCCCGCAGCTGGACGAAGCCAGCGGGCTGGCGGCGTCGCGCGCGCACCCCGACGCGCTGTGGACGATCAACGACGGCGGCAACCCCGCGCGCCTGTACGCCATCTCGCCGCGGGGCCGGCTGCTGGCGCGCTTCGACGTGGCCGGCGCGAAGAACGTCGATTGGGAGGACCTGGCGGCCTTCGACCTGGGCGGCCGGCACTACCTGCTGGTCGCCGACACCGGCGACAACGGCGGCCGCCGCCGCGACATCGCGCTGCACGTGTTCGAGGAGCCGGCGCAGCTGCGCGGCGGCACCCTGCGCCCGGCGTGGACGCTGCGCGCGCGCTGGCCCGACGGTCCGCGCGACTGCGAGGCGGTGGCGGTGGACGCGCGCGCCGGGCAGGTGCTGCTGGTGTCCAAGAAGCGCAGGCCGCCCGAGCTGTTCGTGCTGCCGCTGCAGGCCCCGCGCGGGCGCGTGCTGGAGCCGCGGCGGGTCGGCCGCCTGGCCGGGGTCCCGGAAGCCGACGCCGGCCTGCAGCGCAGCGAGCCCAAGCTGGCGGCGCTGTTCGACCAGGTCACCGCCGCCGACCTGTCGCCGGACGGCCGCACCCTGGCGGTGCTCACCTACGGCAGCGTGCTGTTCTACCGACGCGCCGACGGCGAACCCTGGGGCGAGGCGGTCGGGCGCCCGCCGGCGGAGGCCCACGACGTGCCCCTGATCCCGCAGGCCGAGGCCCTGGGCTGGACGGCGGGCGGCGCCGGGCTCTACGCCACCGGCGAATTCAACCCGGCGCCGCTGTTCTACCTCAGCCCCGCCACGCCGTGACCCGCCGCGGGCCCGCGCCGTTCGTCGGCCGCTGCTTGCAGTCTTGATATCAAATTGATATCAATTACTCGTCCCGCCCATTCCGGGCGGCCGCGAGACTCCGCCATGAAAGAAACCCCGATCCGCTCCCTCCCCGGCATCCCGATGCTGCTGGCCCTGCTGGCTGCGGCGCTGGCCGGCGGCTGGACCCTGCTGGACGCCCTGCAGTCGGACGGCGTCCCCGGCATCCTCGGCGGCGCCCTGGTGCTGGCGCTGTCCGGCCTGGGCCTGGTCGGCCTGTACATGGTCGAGCCCAACCAGTCCGCCGTGCTCAGCCTGTTCGGCAAGTACGTAGGCACGGTCAGGGACAACGGCCTGCGCTGGAACAACCCCTTCTACGCCAAGAAGAAGGTCAGCCAGCGGGTGCGCAACTTCGAGAGCGGCAAGCTCAAGGTCAACGAACTGGACGGCAGCCCGATCGAGATCGCCGCGGTGATCGTCTGGCAGGTGGTCGATTCGGCCGAAGCCGTCTACAACGTCGACGACTACGAGAGCTTCGTGCACATCCAGTCCGAGTCCGCGCTGCGCACGATGGCCACCAGCTATCCGTACGACCAGCACGAGGAAGGCCAGGTCGCGCTGCGCAGCCATGCCGCCGAAATCAGCCAGCACCTGCAGGACGCGCTGGCCGAGCGGCTGGCCAATGCCGGCGTGCAGGTGCTGGACGCGCGCATCAGCCACCTCGCCTACGCCCCCGAGATCGCCCAGGCGATGCTGCAGCGGCAGCAGGCGAACGCCATCATCGCCGCGCGCACCCGCATCGTCGCCGGCGCGGTGGGCATGGTGGAGATGGCGCTGGCGGAGCTGCAGAAGAACGGCACGGTGCAGCTGGACGAGGAGCGCAAGGCGCAGATGGTCAGCAACCTGCTGGTCGTGCTGTGCGGCGAGCGCGCCAC
>CAMLJA010000246.1 GCA_946480065.1 uncultured Thermomonas sp.
CTCCTCCAGCGCGCGCGCCGAGCGTGCGGCCTCGGTGGGATCGGCCTTGGCCAGGCTGGCGGCGTCCAGGTGGGGCAGGGCGTGCTCGCCGGCCAGGTCGCGATGGCGGACCTCCAGGCCCGGGACGTCGCGGCGCCAGCGTGCGACGATGGCGGCCGACAGCGCCCGGCTGGCCGAGCCTTCGCCCAGGATGCTGGCGTCGAGGTGCAGGAGTTTCATGGGAGTGCCTCGCACGGGAGCGGCAGCGCCGCGATGCAGGCACTGTAGGTTGTTGCTGTTTTAGGATAAAGATAGTCAAATATCACTCATCGTTCCAATATTGGAATTCCGATGCATGACCTGAACGACCTGTACTACTTCGCCGCGGTCGTGGACCACGGCGGTTTCGCTGCCGCGGAGCGCGCGCTGGGCATCCCCAAGTCGCGCCTGAGCCGCCGCATCAGCGCGCTGGAGAACGAACTGGGCGTGCGCCTGCTGCAGCGTTCCACCCGCCGCTTCTCGGTCACCGACGTGGGCACCAGCGTGCATCGCCACGCGCAGTCGATGCTGGCGGAGGCGCAGGCCGCGCGCGAGGCGGTGGACCGCCTGAGCGCGGAGCCGCGCGGGGTGGTGCGGGTCAGCGTGCCGGTGTCGATGGCGCAGCAGCAGTTCCCGCGGCTGCTGCCGGAATTCATGGCGCTGTACCCGAAGGTGCGGCTGCAGCTGGTGGTCAGCAACCGCCGCGTGGACGTGATCAACGAAGGCGTGGACGTGGCCCTGCGCGTGCGCAGCAAGCTGGACGACGACGGCAGCCTGGTGATGCGGAGCTTCGGCCAGGTGCAGGAGCTGCTGGTCGCCAGCCCGGCCTACCTGGAACGCGCCGGCCGCCCCCGGTCGCCCGAGGAGCTGGCCGAGCACGTCACCCTGAGCGTCAGCGAGGACGAGGCCCGCCAGCGCTGGGAGCTGCACGGGCCGGATGGCGAGGTCCGCCGGATCGACCTGCAGCCGCGGGTGACCGGCTTCGACTTCCCGATGATGCAGGCGATGGCGCGCGATGGCATCGGCATCACCCTGCTGCCGGAGACGGTCTGCGCCGACGCCGTGCGCCGCGGCGAGCTGGAGGTGGTGCTGCCGCAGTGGCGCCTGCCGCAGGGCATCGCCCACGCGGTGTTCGCCTCGCGCCGCGGCCTGCTGCCGTCGGTGCGCGTGTTCATCGACTTCCTGGCCGAGAAGCTGCCGCCGCTGCTGGACGCCGCCCGCCTGGAATGCGCCGAATGCCCCGGCGGAGTGAAGCCGGTGGCGGGCAAGAAGGACAAGACCGCCACGGCTGGATAGATGGCGGAAGCGGTGAGATTCGAACTCACGGATGGTTTGACCCATCGCCGGTTTTCAAGACCGGTGCCTTAAACCGCTCGGCCACGCTTCCTTCGCGGGCGCCATTTTCGCATGCGCAAGGGTTCGACACATCGGCAGGACTGCCGATGTGGACGGCGAAGCCGCCCGCAGGGCGAGGGCCATGGATGGCCCGAGTCAATCCGTGTCTCTCCGCCACGTTATGGGCCACCCGCAGATTCGTATTTGGCAGGCCTACCGGCGCCGCGCGGCCAGGCCTCAGTGCCCCTGCTTCCGCGTGCATTCCGAGAGGGTGGGAGTTTTCCTACCCCAAGCCGGGGGATTCCCGGCTTTGCAGCGGCCACCGGGCAGCGGTAGCGTGTCCCCCATCGTGCAGGGGGAGCTGCCATGGCCATCAAGGTATTCATCGTCGACGACCACGCGCTGGTGCGGACCGGGTTCCAGCTCATCCTGGGCAAGGAGCCCGACATCGAGGTGGTCGGCGAGGCCGAAAGCGGCGAGGAGGCGCTGCCGCAGATCCGCCGGCTGAAGCCGGACGTGGTCCTGTGCGACCTGCACCTGCCGGGCATCAGCGGGCTGGAAGTCACCGAGCGCGTGGTCCGCGGCGGCTACGGCAGCCGGGTGATCGTGGTGTCGGTGCTCGAGGACGGCCCGATGCCGCGGCGGCTGCTGGAGGCGGGCGCCTCCGGCTACGTCGGCAAGGCCTGTGACGCCGCCGAATTGCTGCGGGCGGTGCGCGACGTGGCGCGCGGCAAGCGCTACCTGGCCAGCGCGATCGCCCAGGGGCTGGCGCTGTCGGCGGTGGAAGGCACGTCGGCGTCGCCGTTCGACGCGCTGACGCCGCGCGAGATGGAAGTCGCGCTGCTGCTCAACCAGGGCATGCGCCAGGAGGCCATCGCGCGCCGGCTGAGCCTGAGCGCGAAGACCATCAACACCCACAAGTCGCGGCTGTTCGAGAAGCTGGGCATCCGCGACAGCATCGCGCTGGCGCGGCTGGCCACCCAGTACGGCCTGTCCGACCCCGCGCACGCCGTGCACTGACGGCGGGCGCGGTGCCGGCTGCGGTCAGGCGCCGGACCTGGCCGCGTCGTCCGCCTGGCGCGACGGATCCGCCGCGGTCGCGGCGTCGCCGTTGCCGCCATTCCCATTGCCCGCCATCGGCTCCACGCTGGGCGCGGCCTCGGTGGCGACCGGCTCGATCGCCAGCGCCGGCTGCGACGGCGGCGTGCCCGGGACCGGCTCGGCGGCCGGCGCGGATTCGACTTCGCCCGCGGTTTCCGCGGTTTCGATAGCGTCCGCCTGGTCCGCCGCCTGCACCGGCTGCGGCGCCTCCGCCGGACCGGCGTCGGCATGGCGGGCGCTGTCGAACAGGCTGCGCAGCTGCTCGGCGCGCAGGTCGGTGCCGCTGGCCTCCGCCACCGTTTCCGCGTCGTCCGCGGGCGGGGTATCGGCCTCGGGCTCGGCGACTGCCTCGCTCGCGGCAAGGGTGTCGATCGCGATCCTGGCCGGCGAAGCCTCTGCCTGCGCCGCGGGCGCGACGGCGTCCGCAGGCGGGCTGCCCTGCGGAGCCTCGTCCGCAGTCGCAGTCGCAGTCGCAGTCGGCGCCTTGGCTTCGGCCTGGACCGGAGCCTGGGCCGGAGCCGCGGCCTGGACTTGGACCGGCGCCTGGGCCGGCGCCGCCGGCCTGGCCGGGGCGATGTCGTCGAAATCGAACTCCGGCTGCGAGGCGTCGGCGGTCAGCGCCTCGTCGGCACCGCCCTCCAGGTCCTGCAGGCCGTCCGGTGCACCCGCGGCGTCCCCGCCGCGGCGACGGCGGCGGCCACCGCGGCGGCCGCGACGGCGCTTGCCGTTGGCTTCGCCCGAGGCATCGTCGCTGCCGTCCTGGCCTGCGGCCTGTTGCACGGGCTGCTGGCGCGCGGTGTCCTCCGGCGCGGCCGGGATCG
>CAMLJA010000247.1 GCA_946480065.1 uncultured Thermomonas sp.
CCGAGCGGATGGACTGGAAGCAGGACCTGTACCGCAAGATCGCCCCCTTCGTGCCGGCGGACGCAGTGCTTGCCAGCAATACGTCCGGCTTGGGAATCAACAAGTTGGCGGAAGTTCTTCCGGAGGAACTTCGGCACCGATTCTGCGGCGTGCACTTCTTCAACCCGCCGCGCTACATGCACCTTGCCGAGCTGATCCCCGCGAAAAGCACCGCCCCCGACGTGCTGGCCGCGCTGGAAACCTTCCTGGTGACCCAGCTCGGCAAGGGCGTGGTGCACGCCAAGGACACCCCGAACTTCATCGGCAACCGCATCGGCGTGTTTTCGATCCTGTCGGTGATCCACCACACCCGTCGCCTGGGGCTGGGCTTCGACGAGGTCGACGCGCTGACCGGGCCGCTGCTGGGGCGCCCCAAGTCGGCGACCTACCGCACCTCCGACGTGGTTGGCCTGGACACCATGGCGCACGTCATCAAGACCATGGCCGATACCCTGCCGGACGACCCGTGGCACGGCTACTTCCAGGTCCCGGACTGGCTGCAGGCGCTGATCGCCAAGGGCGCGCTGGGCCAGAAGACCGGCGCGGGGATCTACCGCAAGGTCGGCAAGGACATCCAGGTGCTGGACCTGGAGGCGCAGCACTACCGTCCGGCCGACCGTGGCGCGGCGCCGGAGGTGGTGGAGATCCTCAGGCAGAAGGACCCGGTGGCGAAGTTCGCCGCGCTGCGCGACAGCGCGCACCCGCAGGCGCAGTTCCTCTGGGCCTGCCTGCGCGACCTGTTCCACTACAGCGCCTGCCACCTGCAGGACATCGCGGAGACCGCGCGCGACGTGGACCTTGCGATCCGCTGGGGCTACGGCTGGTCGATGGGCCCGTTCGAGACCTGGCAGGCGGCGGGCTGGAAGCAGGTGGCCGACTGGATCGCCGCGGACATCGTGGCCGGCGAGGCGATGAGCGCGGCCGCCCTGCCCGACTGGGTGTTCGACGGCCGCGACGGCGTGCACGGCGCCGAGGGCAGCTACAGCCCGGCCAAGGACGCCAAGCTCCCGCGCTCGGCGCTGCCGGTGTACCGGCGCCAGCGCTTCCCCGACCCGGTCCTGGGCGAGCGCTTCGACCCGGGCGAGACCGTGTTCGAGAACGAGGGCCTGCGCGCCTGGCACGACGGCGACGGGATCCTGGTGGCCTCGTTCAGGACCAAGCTGCACACCGTCGGCGACAAGGTGCTCGAGGGGCTGCAGCAGGCCATCGCGCTGGCCGAGCGCGACTTCCAGGGCATGGTGATCTGGCAGCCGAAGGAGCCCTTCTCCGCCGGCGCCGACCTGTCCGGCGCGCTCGGCCTGCTGCAGGCCGGCGACCTGAAGGGCTTCGAGGCGATGGTCGCCACCTTCCAGGCCACCAGCCAGCGCATCAAGTATTCGCTGGTGCCGGTGGTGGCGGCGGTGCGCGGCCTGGCCCTGGGCGGCGGCTGCGAGTTCCAGATGCACAGCGCCCGCACCGTGGCCCACCTGGAGAGCTACGTGGGGCTGGTGGAGGCCGGCGTCGGCCTGCTGCCCGCGGGCGGCGGGCTGAAGGAACTAGCGGTGCGCGCCTCGGACGCGGCCGGTCCGTCGGGCGACGTGTTCGCCGAACTCAAGAAGGTGTTCGAAACCGTGGCCATGGCCAAGGTCTCCGGCTCGGCGGTCGAGGCGAAGGAACTGGGCCTGCTGCGCCCGGGCGACGTGGTGGCCTTCAATGCGTTCGAGCTGCTGCACGTGGCCAAGGCCCGCGCCCGCGCGCTGGCCGAATCCGGCTACCGGCCGCCGCTGCCGGCCCGGCGGATCCGGGTGGCCGGCGACGTCGGCATCGCCACCTTCAGGATGCTGCTGGTGAACATGCTGGAGGGCCGCTTCATCTCGGAGCACGACTACGAGATCGCCAGCCGGATCGCAACGGTGCTGTGCGGTGGCGAGGTCGACCGCGGCGCGGTGGTCGACGAGGACTGGCTGCTGGCGCTGGAGCGGCACCACTTCGTGGCGCTGGCGCAGATGCCCAAGACCCAGGCGCGCATCGCCCACATGCTGAAGACCGGCAAGCCACTGCGGAACTGATCGTGGAAGAGATCGGGCATCCCGCCGCGACTTTTCCGGCGCGGGCGAACGGCGTGACCTTCGCCCGCTCGCGCGGCATCGCATGCGATGCCGCGGCGGCACATCCCCGTGCCGCCGACACCCCAGACATCGGAGTCCATCCATGAGCAAGCAGATCCAGGACGCCTACATCGTCGCCGCCACCCGGACCCCGGTCGGCAAGGCCCCGAAGGGCGTGTTCCGCAACACCCGTCCCGACGACATGCTCGCGCACGTGCTGAAGGCCGTGATCGCGCAGGCGCCGGGCATCGACGTCAGCCGCATCGACGACGCCATCATCGGCTGCGCCATGCCTGAGGGCGAGCAAGGCATGAACGTGGCGCGCATCGGCGTGCTGCTGGCCGGGCTGCCGAACACCATCGCCGCGCAGACCATCAACCGCTTCTGCTCGTCCGGCCTGCAGGCGGTTGCGCTGGCGGCGGACCAGATCCGGCTCGGCAACGCCGACCTGATGCTGGCCGGCGGCACCGAATCGATGTCGATGGTGCCGATGATGGGCAACAAGGTGGCGCTGTCGCCGGCGGTGTTCCGCGACGACCACGTGGCGATCGCCTACGGCATGGGCATCACCGCGGAGAAGGTGGCCGAGGAATGGAAGGTCAGCCGCGAGGCGCAGGACGCCTTCGCCCTGGCTTCGCACCAGAAGGCGTTGGCCGCACAGGCGGCGGGCGAGTTCCGCGACGAGATCACGCCCTACGAGGTGGTCGCGCGCCTGCCCGACCTGTCCGGCAACGCCATCCGGCTGAGGAAGCTGCTGGTCGAGCAGGACGAGGGCCCGCGCGCCGACACCTCGGCCGAGGGCCTGGCGCGGCTGCGCCCGGTGTTCCGCAACGGGCAGTTCGGCGGCACCGTCACCGCCGGCAACTCCTCCCAGATGAGCGACGGCGCCGGCGCGGTGCTGCTGGCCTCGGAACAGGCGATCAAGGACTACGGGCTCACGCCGCTGGCGCGCTTCGTCAGCTTCTCGGTCGCCGGGGTGCGGCCGGAGGTGATGGGCATCGGCCCGATCGCCGCGATCCCGAAGGCCCTGCGTCAGGCCGGCCTGACCAAGGACCAGCTGGACTGGATCGAACTCAACGAAGCCTTCGCCGCGCAGGCGCTGGCGGTGATCGGCGACAGCGAACTCG
>CAMLJA010000248.1 GCA_946480065.1 uncultured Thermomonas sp.
GGTGCCGGGCTCGCGCCGGCCGTGGCCGCGGCTGGCCACGCCGGGCCGCCAGCCCTGCGCGCGCAGGCGTTCCACCAGCGCGATCACCAGCGGGGTCTTGCCGCTGCCGCCGGCCACGATGTTGCCGACCACCACCACCGGCACGCCCGGATGGCGGCTGCGCGCCAGGCCGCGGCGGTAGGCCTTGCGGCGCAGCGCGGACAGGCCGCCGTAAAGCGAGGCCAGCGCGCGCGCAGGCAGCGGCGGCGTGCTGCCGTCGTACCACCAGGCCGGCGGCCGCGGCGGCCGGCGCCCGCGGCTCATGCCCCGTTGTCCCGGAACTGCATGGCATGCAGGTGCGCGTACACGCCGCCGCGCGCCAGCAGCTCGGCGTGGGTGCCCTGCTCCACCAGCCGGCCGCCGTCCAGCACCAGCACCTGGTCGGCGTGCTCGACGGTCGACAGGCGGTGCGCGATCACCAGCGTGGTGCGGTCCGGGATCAGGGTGGCCAGGGCCTCCTGCACCAGCCGCTCGGAGGCGTTGTCCAGCGCGGCCGTGGCCTCGTCCAGGACCAGGATCGGCGCGTCCTTCAGCAGCGCGCGGGCGATCGCCAGGCGCTGCCGCTGGCCGCCGGAAAGCTTGCCGCCGCGCGCACCGATGTGGGTGTCCACGCCGTCCGGCAGGCGCTCCACGAATTCGGTGGCGTTGGCGCCGCGCACCGCGGCGGCCACGCGTTCGGCGCCGGCGCGCTCCAGTTCGCCGTAGGCCACGTTGTCGGCCACGCTGCCGTCGAACAGCATCACCTGCTGACCCACCATCGCCACCTGCCGCCGCAGGTCCGCCAGCGCGTAGTCGTCGAGCGGATGCCCGTCCAGCAGGATGCGGCCGGCGGCCGGCTCGTAGAAGCGCGGGATCAGCTTGGCCAACGTGGACTTGCCGCTGCCCGAGCGCCCGACGATGGCGGTGACGGTGCCGGGCCGCGCCACGAAGCTGACGTCCTGCAGCGCCGGCGCCTCGCTGCCGTCGTAGCGCGCGGACACCGACTGGAACTCCAGCAGGCCGCGGGCGCGCGCCAGCGGGCGGGCGCCGCCGTCGCGCTCGGCCGGGGCGTCCATCACCAGGAATACCCGCTCGGCGGAGCTGATGCCCCGCTGCAGCATGCTCTGCACGTTGGTGAGCTGGCGCAGCTGCGGCACCAGGCTGACCATCGCGGTCATCAGGGTCATGAAGTCGCCGGCGGTCAGGCGGCCGCGCGCCGCCTCGAACCCGGCGACCACCAGCATCACCGCCACCCCCACCGCGCCCAGCAGCTGCACCAGCATCGACAGGGTGCCGCGGGTCACCTCGATCTTCAGCGCCAGCCGCAGGTTCCGCAGGGTCTGCGCGCCGTAGCGCGCCATCTCGGTGCCCTGGGCGCCGTAGACCTTGACGTCCTGCTGCGCGTTGAGCGCCTGGTCGGCGGTCTGCAGCATCTGCGCCGCCGACTCCTGGATCGCGTGGTTCAGCCGCCGGTAGCGGCGCCCCACCTTGCCCATCATCCACGCCATCGCCGGCGCGAGCAGCAGCAGCACCAGCGAGACCCGCCAGCTGGTCCAGGCCATCACCACCAGCGTGCCGACGATGCCCAGGGTGTTGCTGACCATCACCTTCAGCGCGTCCACCGCGGCCTGCGCCACCTGCTCGCTGTCGGCGCCCAGCCGGGTCAGCATCGACGGCACCGGCTCGGCGTCGAAGCGCGCGCCGGGCAGGCGCAGGTACTTCTCCATCAGCCGCATGCGCAGGTCGCGGGCGACGCCGCGGCCGGAGCGCGCGATGGCGTAGTCGGCGACCAGGCCGAACAGCCCGCGCGCCAGCAGCAGCAGCACCAGTCCCGCCGGCAGCCAGTAGCTGAAGGCGTGGCGCACGAAGATGTCGTCCACGATCGGGCCGAGCAGCTTCAGGGTGCCGGCGCTGGCGGCCGCCTCCAGCGCCATCGCCAGCATGCCCACGCCGATCAGCGCCCAGTACGGCCGGGCGTACTGGCGCAGGCGGCGGTAGGTGGCGGAGGTCGCGACCTCGGTCACGGCGAAGCCACCCCGCCGGCGGGGGCCGCGGCGGTGGCGATGGACACCTTCCGGAACCCGAGCTGGCCCAGCGCGTCCAGCGCGGTCACCACCGCCTGGTGGCGGGTGCGGGCGTCGGCACGCAGCAGCACGGCGCGGTCGCGGTCCTCCCCGGCGGCCTCGCGCAGGGCGTCCTTGAGCGCGTCGACGTCGGTACGCAGCACTTCGCGGTCGCCCACGAAATAGCGCCCCTGCGCGTTCACCAGCACGCTCAGCGCCTGCGGCGCCGCCTCCGCCGGCTGGCCGTCGGCGCGCGGCAGCTCCAGCTTGAGCACCGAGCGCGCGTCGAAGGTGGTGGTCACCACGAAGAAGATCAGCAGGCACAGCAGCACGTCGATCAACGGGATGAGGTTGATCTCCGGGATGTCGTCGCTGCGGTGGTCGGCGATCCGCACCGGGCCCGCCTCAGCCGCCCCTGGCGCGCGCCGCCGGGGCGGCGTTCGCGGCGGTGGATGCGGGTGCAGCGGGCGCGTCCAGCACGTCCATCAGGCGCATGGCCTCGTGCTCCATCGCCACGATGTAGCCGGCGATCAGGCCGCGGAAGTAGCGGTGGAACACCAGCGCCGGGATCGCCACCACCATGCCGGTGGCGGTGCAGACCAGCGCCTTGCCGATGCCGCCGGCCAGCTGGTTGGCGTCGCCGATGCCGTGGTCCAGGATCCCCAGGAACATCTGGATCATGCCGACCACGGTACCGAACAGCCCCAGCAGCGGGCCGGCCGCGGCGATGGTGCCCAGGGTGTTGAGGAAGCGCTCCATCCGGTGCACCAGGTGGCGGCCCACGTCCTCCACCCGCTCGCGGATCTCCTCGCGGCTGCGGCGGCGCACGTCCAGTGCGGCGGCCAGCAGGGCGCCCAGCGGCGAGGTGGCACGCAGCGAGTCGACGTGGGCAGGGTCCAGCGGCTTGCCGCGGGCGACCCAGGCGCGCACTTCCTCGCCCAGCCCCGGCGGCATCACGCGGTCGCGGCGCAGGCTCCAGAAGCGTTCCACGATGATCGCCAGCGCCACCGCCGACAGCAGCAGCAGCGGGATCATCGGCCAACCCCCGGCCCGGACCAGTTCCAGCACGCGCGAATCCTCCGGCCCTCATGGCCGCTGCGTTTCCGGCGGGTAGATCGGAAGAGCGTCGTGTAGGGAAAGAGTGTAGATCTCGGTGGT
>CAMLJA010000249.1 GCA_946480065.1 uncultured Thermomonas sp.
CCCGCAACGAAAAAGCCCCGCCGGAGCGGGGCTTTTCCTTGTCGCGGTGGCGCGTGGATCAGAAGCGGTACTGCATCGACACGCCGTACAGGTTGGCGTGGCCGTCGAACGTCCCCACCAAGGTCGAAGTGTTGCCGGCCGCGGCGTCCACGCCCAGGTTGATCTTCGGGCTGTCGATGCTGATGCGCTGGAACGCGGCGTCGATGCTCATGTGCTCGCTGAGGTTCCAGCTGGCGCCGATCGAGTACAGCTGGCGGTCGTTGTCCGGCAGGCGCGGGGTGCGGGTGGTGTCGTTGGTCGGCGACTCGTCCTTGCCCACGCCGCCGCGCAGGGTGAACGCCGGGCTGATGTCGTACTCGGCGCCGAGCGAATAGAACTTGGTGTCGTGCCAGTCGAAGGCCTCGCTGCCCACCACCACGCCGCTGTCGCGCTTGATGGTGACGTCGCGCAGTGAGCTCCAGCCGGTGCGCTGGTAGTCGGCCAGTAGGCGGAAGCCGTCGGCCACCGCGTACTTGACGCTGAGCGTGGTGACGGTCGGCGTGGTCAGCTGGGCGCCGCCGTCGCCATCCTGGAAGCGCGGGTCGGCGCCGAGGATCGACGGCACGCCGTCGAACTTCAGCGTGCCGTGCAGGTCGTGGCGGATCTCGGAACGATGGCTGAAACCGATCGCGAAGCGGTCGCTGGGGGCCAGCTGCACGCCGATCACGTAGCCGATGCCGTTGTCGGCGCCGTTGACCTCGAAGGTGCCGTCGGCGGACTGCGGGTGGTAGACCGGGTACAGCGGCCACGACGGGTTGAAGCAGGTGTTGGCCGGGCTGGTCGGCACCGACGCCGCGGCCTGCGCGCAGATCGCGGTGCCGAAGTCGATCGCCTTGCTCAGGGTCGCCTCGGCGCGCTCGTAGACCAGGCCGACGCCGATGGACAGGCCGTCGGACAGGTCGAACGCCACCGAGGAAGTGAAGTCGATCACCTTCAGGTCGGAGGTCAGCGCGCGGTAGCGGCCCACCCAGTCGGCGTCGTAGTCGGTCTTCAGGCCGAACGGGGCGCCGATCGCGAAGCCCACGGTCATGCCCTCCAGGCCGCCGTGCAGCGGGAACACCGCGGACATGTTCGGCACCAGGGTCGGATCGCCCGGGTCGCCGCCGTCGCCGCCGCTCACCGGGGCCAGCGGGGAGCCGAGGATGTTGCCGCCGCCGCTGAACTTGGCGGTCAGGTCGATCACGGTGAGGTCGGCCTGGAAGGTGTTCTGGTCGAGGTTGACCATCGCGGCCGGGTTCAGCGCGACCACGGCGGCGTCCTTCCCGACCATGCTGCCGGCGCTGGACTTGCCGAGGTTCTTGACGCTCTGCTCGCGCAGCTGGAAGCCGGAGGCGCCGGCCTGGCCGGCGGCGAGGGCACCGAGCACGGCCAGCGCGATCGCGGTGGCACGGAAGCTGCGGGTATGGGTGTTCATGCGGGTTCGTCTCCGAAACATGGTGCAGGGACCGGTTGTCGTTGTGCGCCCGCCGCTGCGCGGCGTGCGGATCAGCGCTGCGAATCGGGACTCTGCATGGGCAGCCCTCCCCCGACGTACGACGCCGTATGCAATATAGCGCGGAAATTAACCTGCCGCTAACAAAAGCCCGGGCGCCCGGCCAGGGCGGCCGGCCGGTAAAGTGCGCGGATGTTCGTGGGCATCGCCACCCGCCGCAAGACCGCCGTGCGCTGGGCCAACCCGCTGCTGTTCGCCGCGATGTGGCTGGCCTACCTGTGGAGCGCCACCCGCCCCGCCGACCGCCGCCACGGCGCCGAGCTGGACTGGGGGGCGCTGTCGGGCGGGCTGGATTCGCTGCAGGCCTGGCGGGACGCCTTCGCCGACGGCAGCGTGCTGCGGCTGTTCTCGGCGCTGTTCCTGCACGCCGACTGGAGCCACCTGCTGGGCAACCTGGTGTTCCTGCTGATCTTCGGGCTGCCGGCGGAGCGGGTGATGGGCGGCTGGCGCGTGCTGCTGCTGTTCCTGCTGGGCGGGGCGGTGGCCAACCTGGCCGCGGTGCTGGCGATCGATTCGCCCGACCGGATCATCATCGGCGCCAGCGGGGCGGTGTCGGCGCTGATCGGCGCCTACCTGGCGCTGTTCCCCGGCGCACGCCTGGGCGTGGTGCTGCCGCTGGGCCTGTTCCTGGAGTTCGTGCGGGTGCCGGCGTTCCTGCTGATCGGGCTGTGGGCGCTGCTGCAGGTGGTGTTCGCCTACAGCGGCCCGGCGCTGGGCGCGGTGGCGTGGCCGGCGCACATCGCCGGCTTCCTGTTCGGGGTGGTGTTCGCGCTGCTGGCGCGGGCGTCGATCGCGCGCCGGCTGCGCCGCAAGCGCGGCTACTGAGCCTTGGCCTTGGCTTTGGCCGCCGCCGCGACCGGGGCGGCGCCTGCGAGCTTCTTCAGCTCCGCCAGCGCGGCCTGCACCGGGGCCTGCCCGGGGAGGACCTCGCCGGCGTTGTCGCCTTCCATCGCCACCTCGCCCTGCAGGTGGCGCGGCAGCGCGGCCTCGCTGACCGTGGCCGGGCGCGCGCCGGCCGGGTGCAGGACCACGTCGGGCTCGATCCCGAGCGCCTGGATGGAGTGCCCGCTGGGGGTGAAGTAGCGCGCCGTGGTGAGCTTCACCGAATCGCCGTTGTCCAGCGGCAGCAGGGTCTGCACCGAGCCCTTGCCGAAGGTGCGGCTGCCCACCACCCGCGCGCGCCCGTTGTCGTGCAGCGCGCCGGCCAGCACCTCGGCCGCGCTGGCCGAGCCGGCGTCCACCAGCAGCACCACCGGCGCGCCCTTGAGGCGGTCGCCCGGGGTGGCGTCGAAGCGGCTGTCGCCGATGCTGGCGCGGCCGCGGGTGCTGACGATGCCGCCCTTGTCCAGCAGCTCGTCTGCGATCTGCACCGCGCCCACCAGCAGCCCGCCGGGGTTGCTGCGCAGGTCGATGAGCAGGCCGCGCAGCGGCGCGGCGGCCTGCAGCGCGTCCAGCTGCCTGGCGAAGTCGGCCGCGGTGGAGGCCTGGAAGCTGGCGATGCGGATGTAGCCGAAGCCCGGTTCCAGCATCCGCGAGCGCACGCTGGCGGTGCGGATGGTCTCGCGCACCAGGGCGACGTCGAACGGCTCCGCCACGCCCTCGCGCTCCACCCGCACCACCACCCGGGTGCCGGCCTTGCCGCGCAGCGGGGTGGAGCTGTCGCCCTGGCCGGCCTCCAGCGGCTTGCCGTCGATCGCCA
>CAMLJA010000250.1 GCA_946480065.1 uncultured Thermomonas sp.
GGAAGTCGAGGTGGGTGTAGATCTGGGTGGTGGCGATGTCGGCGTGGCCCAGCAGCTCCTGCACGGCGCGCAGGTCGCCGGAGGATTCCAGCACGTGGCTGGCGAAGCTGTGCCGCAGCAGGTGCGGGTGCACCCGCTTGAACACGCCCTGGCGCATCGCCAGGCGGCGCAGCCGCAGCTGGATGGCGCGCGCCGAGATCCGCCCGCCGCCGCGGCCCGGGAACACGAAGCCGTCCTGCACGCCGGCGGAGGCCGCGCGCCAGGCCTGCAGCGCGCCGCGCGCGTGCGATCCCACCGGCACCACCCGCTGCTTGCCGCCCTTGCCCAGCACCGTGACCAGGCCGCCGTCGATGTCCAGGTCGCGCCAGCACAGCGCGCAGACCTCGGACAACCGCAGCCCGGAGGAATAGAACAGCTCCAGCAGCGCGCGGTCGCGCAGGCCCAGCGGCGCGTCGGTGGGCACTTCCACCAGCTGCACCGCCTCGTCCACGTCCAGCACCTGCGGCAGCCTGCGCGGCGCCTTGGGCGCGCGCACGCCCTCCGCCGGGCTGGCGGCGATGCGGCCATGCTTCAGCAGCCAGCGGTAGAAGCTGCGGCAGGCCGACAGCCGCCGCTGCAGCGACTTCGGCGACAGCCCGCGGCGATGCTCGGCGGCCACGAAGGCGCGCAGGTCCTCGCCGCCCAGCGCCAGCGGATCGCGGCCCTGCCCGGCCGCCCACGCCGCCAGCGCGGCCAGGTCGCGCGCGTAGGCGTCCAGGGTGTGCGCGGAGCTGCGGCGCTCCACCGCCAGCTGCGACAGGTACTCGTCCATCGCCGGGTCCGCTGCGCGTTGCGGTGCGTCCACCTGCCCTCCGCCGTCGGCCGCGCCGCCCACCGGGCGGCGGATGCTCACCGGAACCGCTGCAGCGCCGTGGCCAGCGCCTCGCCCATCATCCGCAGGAACAGCGTGCCCATGCCGGGGAAGAAGCGGTTGGGATCGCGGCTGCCCACCGCCACCAGGCCCACGCCCGGCAGCGCCAGCAGCGCCGAGCTCTGCACCTCGTCCGCGCGCGCGCCGTACAGCAGCGCGTTCTTGTCAGGATGCAGGCGGCCGCAGACCGGCTCGCCGGCGGCCAGGATGTCGCGGAAGCCGTCCAGCCGCGGGTCGCCCTCGGCCAGCACCTGCAGCCAGTCGGCGGGCTCGGCGCCGTCGACCGGCCCGAACGAGACGATCCGCACCAGGTCGCCCTGGAAGTCCTCCGCCAGCGAGGCCGCCATCGCGCGCAAGGTGGCGGCGGCGCTGCCCTGCTTCATCAGCGCCAGCGCCAGCTGGTGGGTGCGCACGGCCAGGCGCTCGTTCTCCTGCGCGTTCGCGAACAGCTCGTGCAGCCGGCGCGACAGCTCGCGGTTCTTGTCGCGCAGCACCTCCAGCTGGTAGCTGGCCAGCGACGCCGCCGGGCCGCTCTCGCGCGGGACCACCAGGGTCAGCGCCAGGTCGGGGAACTGCTGCAGGAACGCCGGGTGCCGGCGCAGCCAGGCCGCCACTTCGTGCGCGCCCAGCTTCTCGCCCTTGTCGTAGTCCATCGTCATCGCCCGTCTTCCGCGGAAAGGATGCCTTCGAACACGAAGGCGGTGGGACCGCCCATGCGGATGCGGCCGTCGGCCAGGTCGTAGCGGATCCGCAGGGTGCCGCCGGGCAGCTCCACCGCGACCTCGCTGTCGCGCGCCACGCGCCCGCGCCGCGCCAGCACCGCCACCGCCGCGCAGGCGCCGCTGCCGCAGGCCAGGGTCTCGCCGGCGCCGCGCTCGTACACCCGCAGGCGGATGCGGTCGCGCCCCAGCACCTGGGCGAAGCCGACGTTGACCGAGTCCGGGAAGGCCGCGTGCGCCTGCAGCGCCGCGCCCAGCATCGCCACCGGCGCGCTGGCCAGGTCGGCCGCCTCCACCACCGCGTGCGGGTTGCCCATCGACACCGCGCCGAAGCGGACCGCGATGCCCTCCAAGTCCAGCGCGTACTCGTCCTGCGCCGCGGCCCAGCCGCGCAGTGGCACCGCGGCCGGCGCGAAGTCGGGCCCGCCCATGTCGATGATGAAGCCGGCCTCGCCATCGTGCTGCACGCGGTGGGTACCGGCGGGGCTGTCGATCGCGAAGCCGTCCTGCGCGGGCGCGGCGCCATCGCGCACCAGCCAGGCGGCGATGCAGCGCGCGCCGTTGCCGCACTGGCGCGCCTGCGAGCCGTCCGCGTTCCAGATCCGGTAGGCGGCCACGGCCCCGGCGCTGCGCGGCACCTCCACCGTCAGCAGCTGGTCGCAGCCCACGCCCAGGTGGCGGTCGGCGATGCGCGCGCAGGCCGCGGGGTCCGGCGCGGGCGCGCCGTCGCGCAGGTCGAGCACGACGAAGTCGTTGCCCGCGCCGTGCATCTTGGTGAAGCGGGTGGCGGTGCCGGGCATGCGGTCAGCGGCCCGGCGTGCCGGCGTCCGCCGGGGCGGGCGTCGCGTCGTCGCCGGGCGCTGGCGCCGGCGCCGCATCGGCCGCCGGCGGCGCCTGCGGCGGGTCCGGCATCACCAGCGGGCCCTTGTTGCCGCAGCCGGCGAGCGTGCAGAGCAGGAACGTGGCGAAGGCGAGGCGCTTGGTCATGGCGGCAGTGTACCCGCGGCCCCGCGGACTGTCGCCAGCCCGCGGGCGCGCGCTCAGGGCGTGGCGGCCACGCCCAGCCGCTCCAGCATGAAGGCATACATCTCCGCCTGCTCGCGGTAGCGGCGGAAGCGCCCGGACTTGCCGCCGTGGCCGGCTTCCATGTTGGTGCGGAACACCACCGGTTCGGCCGAGGTGTTGAGGTCGCGCAGCCGCGCCACGTACTTGGCCGGCTCCCAGTACTGCACCTGCGAATCCCAAAGCCCGGTGCCGACGAACATCGCCGGGTAGGCCTTGGCTTCCAGGTTGTCGTAGGGCGAGTAGGTGAGGATGTAGTCGTAGAACGGCTTCTGTTCCGGGTTGCCCCACTCGTCGTATTCGTTGGTGGTCAGCGGAATCGACGGGTCGAGCATCGTCGTCACCACGTCCACGAACGGCACCTGCGACAGGATCACGCGGTACTTGTCCGGCGCCATGTTGGCGATCGCGCCCATCAGCAGCCCGCCGGCACTGCCGCCGTGCGCGGCCACGCGGTTCGGCGCGGCATAGCCTTCCTTCACCAGGAAATCGGTGACGTCGATGAAGTCGGTGAAGGTGTTCTTCTTGTGCAGC
>CAMLJA010000251.1 GCA_946480065.1 uncultured Thermomonas sp.
TGAGAGAAGAAAAAGTTTTCTAGTTTTCAGGTTGCCGGCGCGCCTGACATTCGCGCAGGCGGCCAGTCATGGAGCGCGGGTTAGACTCGCCGCATGCTGCATCTCGCCTCGCGCTCGCCCCGCCGCGCCGACCTGCTGGCCCGCCTGGGCTTGGCGTTCGGCACCATCGACCTGGACCTGCCTGAGCAGCGCGCGCCGGGCGAACCCGCGCACGAGTACGTCCGCCGGGTGGCGCGCGAAAAGGCCGGCGCCGGGCTGCTGCGGGTGATGGCGGTGCCCGGCGCGGTGGTGCTGGGCGCGGACACCGAGGTGATCCTGGACGACGCGGTGTTCGGCAAGCCGGCGGACGCCGCCGACGCGGCCGCGATGTTGCGCCGGCTGTCCGGGCGCACCCACGAGGTGGTCACCGCCGTCTCGGTGGTCTCGGCCGAACGCGAGCTGCAGGCGGTCTCGCGCTCCGAGGTCACGGTCGAGGCGCTGGACGACGCCGGGATCGAGCGCTACCTGGCCTGCGGCGAGTGGCAGGGCAAGGCCGGTGGGTACGCGATCCAGGGGCGCTTCGAGGCGCACGTGCCGCACCTGTCGGGCAGCTACAGCGGGGTCATGGGGCTGCCGCTGCACGAGACCGCGCGGCTGCTGCGCGCCTTCGGGCTGCCGGCATGAGCGAGGAACTGCTGGTCAACGTGACCCCGCGCGAAACCCGCGTGGCGGTGGTCGAGAACGGCATGCTGCAGGAGCTGCACATCGAGCGCGGCAGCCAGCGCGGCGTGGTCGGCAACATCTACCGCGGCAGGGTGCAGCGGGTGATGCCCGGCATGCAGGCCGCGTTCGTGGACATCGGGCTGGAGCGGGCCGCGTTCCTGCACGCCAGCGACGTGCACCGCGCCGCCGCGGTGGACGCGGCCGACGGCGAGCTGCCGGCCGCGTCCCCGCCGCCGCAGGTGCCGATCACGGAACTGCTCCGCGACGGCGCGGAAGTGGTGGTGCAGGTGGTCAAGGACCCGATCGGCAGCAAGGGCGCGCGCGTCACCACCCAGCTGAGCATCCCGTCGCGCTACCTGGTGCTGCTGCCGCGCTCGCGCACGGTCGGGATCTCGGCGCGGATCGAGGACGAGGCCGAGCGCGCGCGCCTGAAGGCGGCGATGGCCGGGCTGGTCCCGCCCGGCGCGCCGCACGGCTACATCGTGCGCACCAATGCCGAGGGCCAGCCGGCCGAGGCGCTGGCCGAGGACACCGCCTACCTGGCGCGCGCCTGGGAACTGGTGGAGCGGAACGCCGCCGCCGCGCCGGTGGGCAGCTGCGTGTACGAGGACCTCAGCCTGCCGCTGCGCGCGGTGCGCGACCTGATCCGCCGCGACGTGGAGAAGGTGCGGGTCGATTCGCGCGAAACCTGCGAGCGCCTGCGCGGCTTCGCCGCCCAGTACATGCCGGCGCTGGCGGAGAAGATCGAGCACTACGCCGGCGCCCGCCCGATCTTCGACCTCTACGGCGTGGAGGACGAGATCCAGCGCGCGCTGGACAAGGAAGTGCCGCTGAAGTCCGGCGGCTACCTGGTGATCGACCAGACCGAGGCGATGACCACGGTGGACGTCAACACCGGCAGCTTCCTCGGCCAGCGCAACCTGGAGGAGACCGTCTACCGCACCAACCTGGAAGCCGCGCAGGCGGTGGCGCGCCAGCTGCGGCTGCGCAACCTGGGCGGCATCATCATCATCGACTTCATCGACATGCAGGACGCCGAGCACCGGCGCCAGGTGCTGCGCACGCTGGAGAAGGCGCTGGGGCGCGACCACGCCCGCACCACGGTGTACGACTTCTCGCCGCTGGGGCTGGTGGAGATGACCCGCAAGCGCACGGTGGAATCGCTGGCGCGCCAGCTGAGCGAGCCCTGCCAAGCCTGCGGCGGCCGCGGCGCGGTCAGGACCGCCGAGACCGTGACCTACGAGATCTTCCGCGAGGTGGTGCGCGCGGTGCGGCAGTTCGACGCCGCGCGGCTGCTGGTGATCGCCTCGCCCAAGGTGGTGGCGCGGATCACCGACGAGGAGTCCAGCGCGGTCGCCGAACTGGAGGAATTCCTGGGCAAGTCGATCCGCTTCCAGGCCGACGCGCAGTACCTGCAGGAGCAGTTCGATGTCGTGCTGCTCTGAGTCCCGCGCGGGCCGCGCGCCGGGCCCGCGGCCGCGATGACCGAGCCGCTGCGCCACCGGCTGCGGCGGCTGCGCCGCGGGCTGTGGTACGCGCTGGCCGCGGGCCTGGTGCTGATGGCGCTGGGCAACGCCGTGGGCAACCAGCTGCTGGGGTTCGCCGGGCGCCACCCGGACCGGATCGCCGGTTGGCTCAGCGCGCGCGCGCAGCGGCCGGTCGCGTTCGACCACGTGGAGACACAATGGACCCGGCGCGGACCGTTGCTGCGGCTGGACAACCTGCGCATCGGCGAGGGCCCCGGGGCCATCCGCATCGGCGACGCCGAGGTGCTGGTGGCGCAGTACGCGGGCCTGCTCCCGGGGCGCTCGTTCACCGAGCTGCGGGTGCGCGGGCTGGACCTGGTGCTGCAGCGCGACGACGCCGGGCGGTGGTCGGTGCGCGGCCTGCCGGGGCAGCAGCAGGGCGGCGGCGACCCGTTCGCCACCTTGGAGCGGCTGGGTGAACTGCAGGTGCCGCACGCACGCCTGCGCGTGCTGGCCCCGGCGCTGGGCATCGACACCACCCTGCCGCGGATCGACCTGCGGCTGCAGGTCCGCGGGCCGCGCATCCGCGCCGGCGCGCGCGCGTGGCTGCGCGACGGCGGCAGCCCGGTGGAGATGGCGCTGGACTTCGACCGCGGCGGCGGCGATGGCCGCGTTTACGCTGGCAGCCGCAAGGCGGACCTGCGCGAACTGGCCGGCAAGGTGGCGCTGGCGGGCGTGGGCCCGGCCGCCGGGCGCGGGCGCCTGCGGGCGTGGGCGCGGCTGGACGGCGGCCGGGTGGTGGCGCTGCGTGCCGAGGGCGCGCTGGCCGGCGTGGTCCTGCGCGGCACCCCGGCCGTCGCCGGCGGCGCTGCGCCGGAGCAGGGCATGGGCGAGGTGTCGCTGGACGCGCGCTGGCGCGGCAGCCTGCGGCAGTGGCGGCTGGACGCGGCGCGGCTGCGGATCGGGCGCGGCGAGGACGCCCAGGTGCTCGACGGCCTGGCGCTGGCCGGCGGCGCCCGGTTCGGGATGCGCGCCAGGCAGGTCAG
>CAMLJA010000252.1 GCA_946480065.1 uncultured Thermomonas sp.
AGGAAGAACAGCGCGAACTGCGAGCCGGAGTACTCCACCATGTGGCCGGCCACGATCTCCGACTCGCCTTCCACCACGTCGAACGGGGCGCGGTTGGTCTCCGCCACGCCGGAGATGAAGTAGACGACGAACAGCGGCAGCAGCGGCAGCCAGAACCATTCCAGGAAACCGGCATCGCCCGCCTGCGCGTTGACGATCTCCGACAGGTTCAGGCTGCCGGCGGCGATCAGCACGCCCACCAGCGCGAAGCCCATCGCGATCTCGTAGCTGACCATCTGCGCCGCGGCGCGCATGGCGCCGAGGAAGGCGTACTTGGAGTTGGACGCCCAGCCCGCCAGGATGATCCCGTACACGCCCAGCGAGGTCATCGCCAGCAGGTACAGCAGGCCGGCGTTGGCATTGGACAGCACCAGCCGGGCGTCGAACGGCACCACCGCCCAGGCCGCGAACGCCGGCACCAGCGCGATCAGCGGCGCCAGCCGGAACAGGAACGGGTGCGCGGCGTCGGGCTGCACCACTTCCTTGAACAGCAGCTTGAAGACGTCGGCGAAGGCCTGGAGGATGCCCATGCCCACGTACATCGGCCCGTGGCGGACGTGCATCCAGCCGATCAGCTTGCGCTCCCAGACCACGTAGAAGGCGACGGCCAGGATCACCGGCACGGCGATCGCCAGGATCTTCAGCACGATCCACGCCAGCAGGCCGACCGTGCCCAGCGCCAGCAGGCCGTCCCGCAGCGGTTCCACCAGCGTCGTCATCAGCGGATTCATCGAAGCCAGGACGCTCATGCGCGCACGACCTCCACCCGGGCCGCGGCGGCCAACGGCGCGGTGGCGCCGTAGCCGGTTTCGATCCAGGCCGCACCCGGCGCGACGCGGTCGTCGACGACCACCTGCAGGGTGCCGGTGCCGGCGGCGTTGGACAGCTTCGCCATCGCGCCGTCGGCCAAGCCGGCCGCAGCGGCGTCGGCCGCGTTCAGCATGACCCGCGGACCGGCGGTGAGGGGATGCGCCTGCAGCGCGGCAGCGCGGCGCACGGTGCCATCGACGCGGTAGATCGCCTGCGATACGGCGATTTCCAGGCCGCCGCTGCCCTGCTCCACCGGACGGCCCTTCGCGGGCCGGACCGCCTGCGGGGCGATCCCGGCGCGCAGGCCGGCGAGGTCGGTGAATTCGAAGCCCGGCAGCGCCAGCTCGGTGGCCAGCGCGCGCAGCACGCGCCAGCCCGGGCGCGCCTGCTCCGGCAGCCGGCCGGCCGCCGCGGTGGGCTGGGCCAGGCCTTCCAGGTTGGTCAGCGTGGCCTCGATCTCGGGCAGCGCGCCGATCGGCAGGATCACGTCGGCCACCCGGCGGGTGCTCTGGCAGGCGAACTGGCTGAACGCGACCACCTGGGCGCCGCCCAGCGCCTTCAGCGCCAGCGGCTGGTCGGCGAAGTCCAGGCCCGGCTCGATGCCGTAGATCACGTAGGCGCCGCGCGGCTCGCGCAGCATGGACTGCGCGTCGCGCGAGGCCGGCAGCACGCCGTGCTGGGCCAGGCCCAGCGCGTTGGCGCCCTGCGGGATGCGGCACAGGCGCGCGTTCCGGGCCGCGGCGAACTCGCCGGCGGCCTGGCGGATCGCGGCGGCGTGCGGGCCGTTCTCGGCCAGCGCGCCGACGATCAGCGCGACGTTGGCGGCCTCGCCCGCGTCGACCTGGGCCAGCGCGGACGCGAGTTGCGACGGCGGCACGATCCGCTTCGAGGCGATGGCGAACGCGAAGTCGAAATCGACCGGGTTGACCACGTGCACGCGGGCGCCGCGCTGCACGGCCTTGCGCACGCGCTGGTGCAGCAGCGGCACTTCGTGGCGCAGGTTGGAGCCGACGATGACGATGGCGTCGGCCTGCTCGAGCTCGGCGACCGGCAGCGCGAAGGGTTCGGCGGCGGCACCGTCGGACAGGTCGAGCTGGCCGATGCGGTGGTCGAGGTTGCCGGTGCCCAGCGCCGCGGCCAGGCGGGCCAGCAGCGCGCCCTCCTCGTTCGAGGCCGACGGATGCACCAGGATGCCCAGGTCGTCCGCGGCGTTGTCCCGCAGGATCTTCGCGGCCGTGGCCAGCGCTTCATCCCACGAGGCCACGCGGAAATCCTCGCCGTCGCGGATCAAGGGCTGCACGGCGCGGTCCGCGGCGTACAGGCCCTCGTGCGCGTAGCGGTCGCGGTCGGACAGCCAGCACTCGTTCACCGCCTCGTTGTCGCGCGGCACGCTGCGCAGGATCTCGCCGCGGCGCACGTGGTGGAACAGGTTGCTGCCCAGCGCGTCGTGGTAGCCCAGCGACGGCCTGGCGGTGAGCTCCCACGGGCGCGCCTTGAAGCGGAATACCTTGTTGGTCAGCGCGCCCACCGGGCAGACGTCGATCACGTTGCCGGACAGCTCGGTGGTCAGCGGCTTGCCGTCGTAGGTGCCGATCTGCAGGTTCTCGCCGCGCTGCATGCCGCCCAGCTCGTAGGTGCCGGCGATGTCGGCGGTGAAGCGGATGCAGCGCGTGCACTGGATGCAGCGGGTCATCTCGGTGGCGACCAGCGGGCCCAGGTCCTCGTCCGCCACCACGCGCTTGCGCTCGACGAACCGGCTGACCGAGCGGCCGTAGCCCAGCGACAGGTCCTGCAGCTCGCACTCGCCGCCCTGGTCGCAGATCGGGCAGTCCAGCGGGTGGTTGATCAGCAGGAATTCCATCACGTTGCGCTGGGCCTTCAGCGCCTTCTCGTTGCGGGTGAAGACCTTCAGCCCGTCCATCACCGGGGTGGCGCAGGCCGGCGACGGCTTCGGCGCGGCGCGGCCGCCCGCCTCGGTGTCGACCAGGCACATGCGGCAGTTGGCGGCGATCGGCAGCTTCTCGTGGTAGCAGAAGCGCGGGATCGGGATGCCGGCCTTGTCGGCGGCATGGATGATCATGGAACCCTTGGGCGCGGCCAGCTCCACGCCGTCGATGAAGACGGTGACGTGGTCCGGCGGCAGGTTCGGGTTGACGGGCTGCGCGCTCAAGCGGCGACCTCCACGGGCTTCACCAGGGTGCCGGCGCGTTCGTCGTCGACGTAGAAGCGCCCGTTGACGATGGCGTATTCGAATTCGTGCCAGAAGTGGCGCAGGAAGCCCTGCACCGGCCACGCGGCGGCCTCGCCGAAGGCGCAGATGGTGTGGCCCTCGATCTGTTGCGTCACCTGCATGAGC
>CAMLJA010000253.1 GCA_946480065.1 uncultured Thermomonas sp.
CGCATCGGCCACTTCTTCGAGCACTACAAGGACCTGGAGAAGGGCAAGTGGGTCAAGCTGGACGGCTGGGGCGGGCGCGACGAGGCCCGGGCCATCCTGTCCGAGGCGATGGCGCGCTACGCCGGCATGTCCGAGCAGGACAAGCCGAAGTTCTGAGCGGCCTCAGCGCTGGCGGACGATGGTCAGCCCGATCAGGCGCGAGACCACGGTGGCGATGTAGCCCACGCCGGCGAACTGCTCCAGCATGGTCAGCACGCGCGCCTGCGAGCTGACCGGCAGCACGTCGCCCAGGCCGGTCGCCGACAGGTTGCTGAAGCTGTAGAACAGCAGCTCCAGCCAGCGCCGCGTCCGCTCCGGCTCGAACCCGGTGAAGCTGCCCGGGTACCAGGCCTGGCAGACGAAATAGGCGTAGGCGAAGCCCCAGGCCAGCAGGGTGAAGGTGGCGGCGGCGGCGAACAGCTCGTCGGCACTGACCTCGTGGTCGCGCAGCACGTACACGGTCAGCCCGCCGGCGGCGTAGAAGTACAGCGCCGACTCCAGCACCGCGGAAATCGGCAGCAGGAACTCGCGGTCCAGCAGGATGCCGGCGGCGGTGAGCAGCATGGCCGGGATCGCCAGCAGCCAGCCGATCCAGTTGAGCAGCGGGCTGCGGGTGACCACCCACAGCGCCAGCGGCACCACCACCAGCGCGACGGCGCCGAACAGCATGCGCCCCGAGGTGGTCTCGTCCACCATCGGATAGACCAGCAGGCTGAGCAGCTGCGCCGCCAGCAGGAACGCCGACGGATGCCGCCGCGCCACCATCGCCCACAGCCGCAACCGCCTGCTCGCCTGCATCGCCCGCCCTCCGTCCGTAACGCCGGAGTCTAGCGGGCCGGCGCGGGCGGCGGCGTCACGCCTCGCGGTACACCTCCGCGCCCTGCTCGCGGAACTCGCGCGACTTCGCCTCCATCCCGGCCTGCAGCGCCGCGGTTTCGTCCACGCCGTGCTCGGCGGCGTAGTCGCGTACGTCCTGGGTGATCTTCATGCTGCAGAAGTGCGGGCCGCACATAGAGCAGAAGTGGGCCACCTTGTGCGCGTCCTTGGGCAGGGTCTCGTCGTGGAATTCCTTGGCCTTCTCCGGGTCCAGGCCGAGGTGGAACTGGTCCTCCCAGCGGAACTCGAAGCGCGCCTTGGACAGGGCATTGTCGCGCACCTGCGCGCCGGGGTGCCCCTTCGCCAGGTCGGCGGCGTGGGCGGCGATCTTGTAGGCCATGATGCCGTCGCGCACGTCCTGCCGGTTGGGCAGGCCCAGGTGCTCCTTCGGCGTCACGTAGCAGAGCATCGCGCAGCCGTACCAGCCGATCATCGCCGCGCCGATCGCGCTGGTGATGTGGTCGTAGCCCGGGGCGATGTCGGTGGTCAGCGGGCCGAGCGTGTAGAACGGCGCCTCGCCGCACTCGACCAGCTGCTTGTCCATGTTCTCCTTGATCAGCTGCATCGGCACGTGGCCGGGGCCCTCGATCATGGTCTGGACGTCGTGTTTCCACGCGATCTTCGTCAGCTCGCCCAGGGTCTCCAGCTCGCCGAACTGCGCGGCGTCGTTGGCGTCGGCGATGCAGCCCGGGCGCAGGCCGTCGCCCAGGCTGAAGGCCACGTCGTAGGCCTTCATGATCTCGCAGATGTCCTCGAAGTGGGTGTAGAGGAAATTCTCCCTGTGGTGCGCCAGGCACCACTTCGCCATGATCGAGCCGCCGCGCGAGACGATGCCGGTGACGCGCCTGGCCGTGAGCGGCACGTAGCGCAGGAGGACGCCGGCGTGGATGGTGAAGTAGTCCACGCCCTGCTCGGCCTGCTCGACCAGGGTGTCGCGGAAGATCTCCCACGTCAGCTCTTCCGCGCGGCCGTCGACCTTCTCCAGCGCCTGGTAGATCGGCACCGTGCCGATCGGCACCGGCGAGTTGCGCACGATCCACTCGCGGGTTTCGTGGATGTGCTTGCCGGTGGAGAGGTCCATGACCGTGTCGCCGCCCCAGCGGATCGACCACACCAGCTTCTCCACTTCCTCGGCGATCCCCGAGGACACCGCGGAGTTGCCGATGTTGGCGTTGATCTTGGTGAGGAAATTGCGGCCGATGATCATCGGCTCGCTTTCCGGATGGTTGATGTTGTTCGGCAGAATGGCGCGGCCGCGGGCGATCTCGTCGCGCACGAATTCGGGGGTGATGAGTTTCTGGATGTTCGCGCCGAAGCTTTCGCCCGGGTGCTGCGCCAGCAGGTGCGCCTCGCGCACCGCCTCCAGCCGCTGGTTCTCGCGGATCGCCACGAACTCCATCTCCGGGGTGACGATCCCGCGCCGGGCGTAGTGCATCTGGGTGACGTTGGCGCCCGCCTTCGCGCGCCGCGGCAGCGTGCAGCCGGGGAAGCGGACCGTGTCCAGCTTCGGGTTGGTTTCGCGCGCGCGGCCGAACTCCGAACTGAGCGCCGCCAGCACCTCGGTGTCCCCGCGCTCCTCGATCCAGCGCGCGCGCAGCGCCGGCAGCCCGCGCGCCAGGTCGATGGCGGCCGCCGGGTCGGTGTAGGGCCCGGAGCAGTCGTAGACCGTGACCGGCGGGTTGTCCTCGCCGCCGAACAGGGTGGGCGTGCGGGCCAGCGCGATCTCGCGCATCGGCACCCGCAGGTCGGGGCGCGAACCCTGCACGTGGACCTTGCGCGAGCCGGGGATCGGCCGGGTCACGGATTCGGAGAGCTGTTCGGTCTGGCGGAGCAGGTCGCTGGGCACGGCGTTCATCGGCATCGTCCTCGGGGAATCCCCCTGCAGGCCGCGAGGGATTCGCGGCCGGGAACGAAGCGAAGGCGCGGGATGCCGGGCATCGCCGCGAAGCTTCCCTACGCCGGCATCACCCGGATCAGGTTCGAAGGGTCTGTCTCAACCGGGCCGTTGGCCGCGGTACCCCCGCTTCAACCCGCATTTCACCACGGCGGCGGCGCCCGGCCAACCGATGCCGTGCCTGAACGGCCCGGTTCCGGCGCCCGCATATAAAGAACCCACTGGTATAGTATTTAGCCATGCCGCGCCCCGCCCGTCCCGCCAGCTCCCCGCCGCCTGCCCGGATGGCCGGCCCCGGCCGTCCCAAGGATTTGGCCAAGCGCGCGGCGGTGCTGGACGCGGCCAAGCGGATGTTCACCCTGCACGG
>CAMLJA010000254.1 GCA_946480065.1 uncultured Thermomonas sp.
GCCACTCGCCGTCGTCGTCGCGCAGCGAGTCGATGCCCACGACCACGCACTGGCTACCGAACTCGGCGGCCAGCGCGTCGACCAGCGCCGGGTCCTGCAGCGCCGGGGTGTTGACCGAGATCTTGTCGGCGCCGGCGTGCAGCACCGCGCGCGCGCGCGCCACGCCGTCGATCCCGCCGGCCACGCAGAACGGGATGTCGAGCAGGTCGGAGACCCGCCGCACCCAGCCTACGTCCACCCCGCGCCCTTGGGGGCTGGCGGTGATGTCGTAGAACACCAGCTCGTCGGCGCCGGCGTCGCGATAGCGCAGCGCCAGGTCCTCGATCGCGCCCATGTCCACGTGGTCGCGGAAGCGCACGCCCTTGACCACGCGGCCGTCGCGCACGTCCAGGCAGGGGATGATCCGCCGGCTCAGCATGGCGCGGCCTCGCCCAGCACGTCGGCCAGCGCGAAGCGGCCCTCCAGCAGCGCGCGCCCCAGCACGATGCCGGCGCAGCCCGCGGCGCGCGCGGCGGCCACGTCCGCGGCCTCGCGCACCCCGCCGGACGCCTGCAGCGCCAGCCGCGGCCAGCGCGCCGCCAGCGCGCGGTACAGCTCCAGGTTGGGGCCGCTCAGCATGCCGTCGCGGTCGATGTCGGTGCACAGCACGTGGCGCGCGCCGGCCGCGGCGTAGAACGCGAGCAGGTCGTCGAGGCTGCCGCCGGCGGTTTCGGTCCAGCCGTGCACCGGCAGCCGCCAGGCGCCGCCGGCGTCGCGCCGCGCATCCAGCGCCAGCACGATGCGCTCCGCGCCGAAGCGCGCAAGCCAGCCCACGACCCGTTCCGGCTCGCGCACCGCCAGCGAGCCAACCACCACCCGCGCCGCGCCGGCGTCGAGGATGCGCTGCACGTCGTCCTCGCCGCGCACGCCGCCGCCGGTCTGCACCGACAGCCGCCCGTCCGCGGCGAGCTGGCGCAGCAGCGGGGCCAGCGTGTAGCCGCCGGCGCGGGCGGCGTCCAGGTCCACCAGGTGCAGCCAGCGCGCGCCGGCGTCGGCATAGGCCAGCGCCTGCGCCAGCGGCGGCGCGGCGTAGCGGGTCTCGCGCGCGTAGTCGCCCTGGGCCAGGCGCACCACCCGGCCGTCGCGCACGTCGATCGCGGGGATGGGGTCGAAGCTCATGCCGGCTGCCAGTCCAGGAAATTGCGCAGGAAGCGCGCGCCGACCTCGCCGGAGCGCTCGGGGTGGAACTGCGCGCCGGCCACATGGCCGCGCGCGACCGCGGCGCAGAACGGCGCGCCGTGGGTGCAGGTGGCGATGGCGTCGTCGCTGCCGGCCACGCCGTAGGAATGCACGAAATAGGCCTGGGCGCCGGCGTCGATCCCCGCCAGCAGCGGCGAGCTTCGCCGCGGCGCCAGCCGGTTCCAGCCCATGTGCGGCAGGCGCACGCCGGGCGCCGCGGGCAGCCGCCGCACCTGGCCCGCCAGCAGCCCCAGGCCGGCCACGTCGCCCTCCTCGCTGTGCCCGAACAGCACCTGCATGCCGATGCACACGCCCAGCAGCGGCACCCGCGATTGGCGCAGCAGCGCGTCCAGGCCGCTCGCCCGCAGCACCGCCATCACCGGCGCGGCGGCGCCCACGCCCGGCAGCACCAGCCGCGACGCGGCGGCGACCCGCGCCGGGTCGCGGCTGACCTCCGGCACCACCCCCAGGCGGGCGAACGCGGCGCGCACGGAGCCGAGGTTGGCGCCGCCGGCGTCGATCACCACCAGGCCGCCATCCGCCGCGCTCACAGCACGCCCTTGCTGCTGGGCAGGGCGTCGCCCTCGCGCCGCAGCGCGATGCGCAGCGCGCGCGCCACCGCCTTGAAGCAGGCCTCGACCTGGTGGTGCGCGTTGTCGCCCTGCACCGCCAGGTGCAGGGTGATCCCGCCGGCCTGGCACAGCGAGTGGAAGAAGTGCGGCACCAGCTCGGTCGGCAGGTCGCCCACCTGCGCGCGCGCGAACGCGCCTTCGAACGCGAAGTACGGCCGCCCCGACAGGTCCAGGGTGGCGCTGGCGCGCGCCTCGTCCATCGGCAGCACGAAGCCGTAGCGCGCGATCCCGCGCTTGCCGCCGAGCGCCTCGCGCAGGGCCTGGCCCAGCGCCAGCGCGCAGTCCTCCACCGTGTGGTGCTCGTCGATGTGCAGGTCGCCGGCGCAGCGCAGGCGCAGGGCGAAGCCGCCGTGGGTGCCCAGCTGCTCCAGCATGTGGTCGAAGAAGCCCAGCCCGGTGGCCACCGCCGGCGCGGTCGCGGCATCCAGGTCCACCTCGACCTCGATGTCGGTCTCGTTGGTCCTGCGCCGCACGCTGGCGGTGCGCGGCCCATCCACCAGGGCGTGGGCGATGCCGGCCCAGTCCAGGCCGTCGCCGAACTGCGGGCTGCGCAGCTTGAAGCCGCGGATGCCCAGGTTGTCGGCGAACTGGAGGTCGGTCGGGCGGTCGCCGACCATCGCGCTGCGGGTCCAGTCGATGCCGCGGTCCTTCAGCAGGTGGGTGACCAGGCCGGTGGCAGGCTTGCGGGTGGGCGCCCGCTCCTCCGGGAAGCTGGTGTCGATCAGCACCTCGCGGAAGCGGATGCCCTGGCTCTCGAACGCCTGCAGCATCAGCGCGTGCGGGCCCTCGAACGCCGCGCGCGGGTAGGCCTCGGTGCCCAGCCCGTCCTGGTTGGTCACCATCACGAACTGCCAGCCGGCATCGCGCAGGCGCAGCAGCGCGGGGAACACGCCCTCGACGAAGCGCAGCTTCTCGAACGCGTCGACCTGGAAATCCTCGGGCTCGGCGATCAGGGTGCCGTCGCGGTCCACGAACAGCACGGGCACGGGCGCGCTCATGCCGCCGCCCTCGCCCGCGCCAGCGCCGCCAGCACGCGGTCGTTCTGCGCCGGCGTGCCGATGCTGATCCGCAGCGCGTCGCCCAGCCCCGGCGCGGCGCGCATGTCGCGCACCACCACGCCGGCCGCCAGCAGCGCGTCGAACGCCGCCTGCGCGTCGTCGAATCGGGCCAGCAGGAAGTTGCCCTGCGAGGGATAGACGCGGCGCACGCCCGGCAGTCCCGCCAGCGCGGCGCGCAGCCGTTCGCGCTCGCCGCGCGCAAGCGTCACCGCGCCGCGGGTGCGCGCCAGCGCCGCCGGCGCCAGCGCGGCCAGCGCCGCCTCGACCG
>CAMLJA010000255.1 GCA_946480065.1 uncultured Thermomonas sp.
GATCAGAGTGAGTGACTGGAGTTCAGACGTGTGCTCTTCCGATCTCCCGCCAGCAGCGCCAGCAGCGCCAGCAGGCCACCGAACAGCGCCACGAGCACTGGGGCCAGCCCGGCCGGCAGCGCCAGCAGCAGCGCCGCGAGGCGCTCGACGTCGGCCGCGAGGCCCGGCAGCGCGAGGCGATGGCCGAGCGCGCCCGCACCCAGCGCGAACAGGCCGGCCAGCGCGCCGAGCTGCAGCGCCGGATGGCCGAGCAGCGCAGCGAGCAGGCGCGCCGGCTGGACACCCAGCGCGACGATGCCGCCGAACGGCGCGCCGAGGACCGCCGCGAAGCCGCCCGGCGCGCGCCCGCCGCGCGCATCATCGCCGCCGAGCGCGACCGCGACCGCGAGACGTATCGCGACCGCAGCCACGATCGCGACCGCGGCGACGACCGCGACCAGCAGCGGGTGCCGCGCGAGCAGCAGCGCCGGCTGGTCGAGCAGCAGCGCGAGCGCGCGATCGCCTGGCAGCGCGCGGAGTCCGCCCGCCGCTACCAGCTGGAGCGCCACTCCCGCGAGCTGGAGCGCCAGCGTCGCCACGCGCAGTACCGCTACCAGCAGGACTATTACCGCCGCTGGCTGCAGCAGCAGGCGCGCTGGAACGCGCAGCGCTACGACTACTACAACGATCCCTACTACTACACGCCCGCGACCATCCGCTACGGCTTCGGCGGCAGTTACTACTACACCAACCGCTATGGCGCCGACCTGCTGCAGCAGGCGATCCGCGAGGGGTACCAGGAAGGCTGGTACGCCGGGCGCGCGGACCGCAGCGACGGCTGGCGCTTCGACTACCGCAGCAATTTCGGCTGGCTGGACGGCACCTACGGCTACCGTGGCTACTACGTGAGCCAGGACGCCTACCGCCATTACTTCCGCCAGGGTTTCGAGCGTGGCTACCGCGACGCGTACTACAACCGCTACCAGTACGGCCGCTACGACCGCAGCGCCGGCCTGGGGGTGATCCTGCCGGTGGTGCTCAGCGCGATCCTGGGCTTCAACTACTGAGCGAGCCGCGCGCGGTCCCGCGACCGCCGCTTCAACGCCCGGCCACGCGCCGGGCGTTTTCTTTGGGGCTCAACGCAGCTGGCTGTCCTTGCTGCCGCGCCGGTTGTAGCCGGCGAACCCGGCCTCGGCATCGTGCTGCTCCTGGCAGGGCACGCACAGGCGGACCCCGGGCATGGCGCGCCGGCGCGCCTCGGGGATCGGCGCGTCGCACTCCTCGCAGCGGGCGCGCCCGGGGCCGCTGGGGAGGCGGCTGCGCGCGCGCTCGATCGCGTCCTTCACGGTCGCGTCGATCTGGTCCTGCACCGCGCCGTCGCCGGCCCAACCGGTGGCCATCGCACCTCTCCTCCAGGGGAGCGGCCACCCTAGCAAACCGTCCGCCCGCCGCGGCTGAACGTCACCCCTGCCATCAGTTGGGGGCGAATTAGACATTTTTTTCTAGACACGGAGTTCTAGACGCCGTAGCGTGTGCCGCATCCGAACCGAAAGGCCCCCGCGATGCCCGGCAGCAAGCGCCCGCCCCGTCCCACCCCGGCCGAACTGGGCCTGCTCAGGACGCTCTGGGCGCTGGGCCCGGCCACCGTCAAGCAGGTGCACGAGGCGCAGCAGCGCGAGCGCCCGGACCTGGCCTACGCCAACGTGCTGCGGCTGATGCAGATCATGCACGCCAAGGGCCTGCTCAAGCGCGACGAGCGCCAGCGCTCGCACGTGTACGCCCCGGCGCAGGCGCAGGGGTCGACCCAGACCCGCCTGCTGGACGAGCTGATCCACAAGGCGTTCTCGGGCTCGGGCAAGGACCTGGTGCTGGCCGCCCTGCGCGGCGGCCGCGTCAGCGACGCCGAGCGCGAGGAGATCCAGCGCTTCCTGGAGGAGAACCGCGATGCATGACTGGCCCGCGATCCTGGTCCCCGCGCTGGGAACGGCGCTGCTGCAGTTCCTCTGGCAGGGCGCGCTGGTCGGGGCGGCGGCCTGGGCGGCGCTGGCCCTGCTGGGCAACGCCCGGCCGCAGGCGCGCTACGCGGTGGCCTGCCTGGGGCTGCTGGCCTGCGTGGCGATCCCGGCCTGGACGCTGCTGTCCGCCCTGCCCGGCGCGCCCGCCGGCGCCTCGCCTGGCGCAGCACTCGTGGCGCCGGCCGCGACGCCGGCCGGGTTCGTGCTGGCGCCTGCCGACCTGCCGCTGCTGGACGCCCTCCGGCGCGGCGGCGGCGCGCTGGCGCCGTGGCTGGTGGCGCTGTGGGCGGCCGGTGCCGCCACCCTGCTGCTGCGCATGGCCTGCGGCCTGGCCTGGGTGCATGCGCTGCGCATGCAGCCGCAGGCGGGCGACGCGCGCGCCTGGCAGGACCGCCTGCAGCGGCTGGGCGAGCGCCTCGGGCTGCGGCGCGCGGTCGCGCTGCGGCTGTCGGCCGAGGGCGACACCCCGCTGACGATCGGCTGGTGGAAACCGGTGGTGCTGGTGCCGGCGGCGATCGCCGCCAACATGCCGGCGCCCCTGCTGGAAGCGCTGCTGGCGCACGAACTGGCCCACATCCGCCGCCACGACTACCTGGTCAACCTGCTGCAGGGCGTGGTCGAGGCCCTGCTGTTCTACCACCCGGTGGTGTGGTGGCTGTCGCACCGCATCCGGGTCGAGCGCGAGCAGGTCGCCGACCGCATCGCCGCCGACGCCCTCGGCGACCCGCGCCGGCTGGCGCAGGCGCTGGCGGCGCTCGACCGCTTCGCCGCGGACGCCCGTCCGCAATCCCTTCCCGCATTCGCGCAGGCCGCGCACGGAGGCCACCTCATGTCCCGCATCCAGTCCCTCGTCCGTCCCGAACATCGCGTGGTCGGCGGCACCCTGCTGCTGCCGGCGGCCGCCGCCCTCGCCATCGGCTTCGCCCTCTATGCCAACGCCGGCGTTCCCCAGCGTCCAACCGCGCCCCCGGTCGCGCCCGCGCCGCCGGCCCCGCCCGCCGAACCGGCCGCGCCCGCCCCGCTTCCCGCGCCCGCCGGTCCATCAGGGCACGACCCGAGGAGGTTGAACGGGCCCCGTGGAGCACGAGGAGCGACAGCAGGACCGGCGCCGCTTCCAGGCCCTGTACGACGCCCACTACAGCGCCGTGGTGGCCTACGCCCGCCGGCGG
>CAMLJA010000256.1 GCA_946480065.1 uncultured Thermomonas sp.
ACGCACTGCACGTCGGGGGCGCAGCGGGAGTCGTTCACCAGCCGGGTGTAGGTGAGCAGGCTGTTGTCGGCCAGCAGGGTGCTCTGCCCGGGGGAGAGGCGGACGGTGCCGCCGTCGGCGGCCGGGGTGGCGCCGCTGGGCAGGGCGGCGCAGGCGGCCAGCAGCAGGGGGGCGCAGGCGAGGGCGATGCGGACCATGGGCGAAGCTCGCGTGGAGGGGACGCGTCGCAGGCTAGCCGGGATCGGGGTGAAGGGGGCGCGAGTGGGGCGTTGCCGGTTCATCGCCAGTTGCGGGACCCCCGCCGTCGGCCAGCTGGATGGCCAGGCGGAGCGGTTCCGGGAGGCGCGCCGCGGCAACGAAGCGCATCGCCAGCTCCGGCGCCGAGGCGAGCGCCACGCGGTGGCCGGGCGACACCACCAGCGGCGGCGCCCCGGCCCGGCTGCGCAGCAGCCAGCCGACCTGCCGGGCGCCATCGCGCAGCGGGGTGAAGGCGCCGCGCATGTCGTGCAGGGGGATGCGCGCGTCACCCAGGAGGACGTCCTCGGCCACGCCGATGCTGGGGAGCCCGGCCTCGAGGCCGAAGTGCGCCGCAATCCCGAGCCTGCGGGGGTGGTCGATCCCATGGCCGAGCACGAAGGCGAGGTCGGGCCGCTGGCGGAGCCGGGCCAGCGCCTCGCGCAGCGCGGGCAGGTCGCGGAAACCGCGCAGGCCCGGCAGGCGGGGCAGGGGCGCGGGCAGGCACGCGACCTGCTGGTCGATCAGCGCCAGGGTGTCGGCCGCGAGCAATACCGCGGCGGCGCGGACCGTGGCTCCCGCGGCATCTGGTGCGACGGCGAAGCCTGCGATCGACCGCAACGGGCGGGGGAAGGCGTCGCGCGTGACGAGGCGGTGCGCCAGTGCCGCCTGCAGCAGGCGCAGGGCGACCGGGTCGGCCTGCCGGGGAGGCGCCGCGCGGCTCACGGGCGCCGGCGCGGCGCGGCGCGCCCGGGGGCGCGGTCAGCGGGCACGGGCGGCGTCGGGCGCGGGCTTGACGAGGTGCAGCGAACGCAAGCTCGGCACCGTGTCCAGCACCAAGGCATGTTCGCCCGCGGCATCCTCGTAGCGGACCGTCAGGGTCTTGGGGCCCGGGGTGATCGGGAAGAACAGGTCAAGCGGCAGTTCGCCGGACGCCGGGAGCGCGACCGGCAGCGGCGTGGCGCGCTCGCGGATGCGCTTGTCGACCCTGCCGTTGTTCACCAGCCGCGCCACGCCGACGCCGAGCAGCACCGGCGCCGCCAGCAGGAGGCCACCCGCCGCGGCCGCGGCCCCGCCACCTGCGGCGCCGCCGGCGCCCAGTGCCGCGCTGGTGGCGGCTGCGCTCACGGCGCCGTAGCCCAGCACCCCCGCGCCGACACCGGCGGTCAACAGGGCCCCACCGCCGCGGCCGGCCTCGATCCGTATGCCGGCGTCGCGATAGCGCCCGGCGGCCTGCCTGCTGGCCCGCACCAGCGCCTTGCGCTCGCGCAGCGGTAGGACCTGCACGCCCCGGGCATCCTCCAGTTCGATGCCGACGATCCGGACCGGGGTATCCCCCCGTGGGGCGAGACGCAGCAAGTATTCGTCCCAGTCGCCGTTCTTCGCCCAGGCGCCGGGGCCATTGCGGACGATCACGAAGTCCAGCCGCGCCGCGACGTTGCCGTCGCTGGCGCTGGCGAGCGGCTGGATGAGCGGGGGCAGTTCGCTGGTGTGGCGCAGGAGCTTGGTGCCGCCGCAGCCGGCCAGGGGGAACAGGCAGGCCAGCGCCCATGCGAAGCGAAAGCGGTTCATCGGCGCGGTCCCGGGTGACGTTGGGCCGCATGCTACTCCGACAGCGGTGGCCCCGAGGGCGCGCCGCTGCCGCGCCTCAGCCGGGCCGCAACGCCGCCAGCAGGCCGCGCGCGGCCTGGAAGCGGGTGGTCGCGTTCGGCAGGTCCAGCGCGATCCGCAGCTTGTCGGGTCCGTCCATGCGGTAGTGCTTGGGCTGGCCCTGGATCAGTCGGATCACCGCCATCGGGTCGACGTCGGGCTTCTCCACGAACTGCAGGCGGCCGCCCTTCTCGCCCAGGTCGAGCTTGCGGATGCCCAGCGCGGTGGCGTCCAGCTTCAGCTCGGCGGTGGCGAACAGGTGCCTGGCCGGGTCGGGCAGCAGGCCGAAGCGGTCGATCATCTCCACCTGCAGCTCGCGCAGGGCGTCGGCGTCGCGCGCGGCGCTGATGCGCTTGTACAGGGTCAGCCGCGCGTGCGGGTCGGGCAGGTAGTCGTCGGGGATCAGCGCCGGCACGTGCAGGTCCACCTCGGCGCCGTGGCGGTCCACGTCGTCGGTGTCCGGCAGCTTGCCCTGCCGGATGCTGCGCACCGCGCGCTCCAGCAGTTCGGTGTAGAGGCTGAAGCCCACCTCGGCCATCTGCCCGCTCTGGCCCTCGCCCAGCAGCTCGCCGGCGCCGCGGATCTCCAGGTCGTGGGTGGCCAGGGTGAAGCCGGCGCCCAGTTCGTCCATCGAGCTGATCGCGTCCAGCCGCTTGCGCGCGTCGGGGGTGATGCTGCGGCGGTCGGGCACCAGCAGGTACGCATAGGCGCGGTGGTGGCTGCGGCCCACGCGGCCGCGCAGCTGGTGCAGCTGGGCCAGGCCGAACTTGTCGGCGCGGTGGATGACGATGGTGTTGGCGTTGGGGATGTCGATGCCGGATTCGATGATGGTGGTGGACAGCAGCACGTTGAAGCGCTGCTTGTGGAAGTCCAGCATCACCCGCTCCAGCTCGCGCTCGGGCATCTGCCCGTGGGCGATGCCGATGCGGGCGTCGGGCACCAGCGCCTGCAGGGTCTCCTGCATGCGGCCGATGCTCTCGACGTCGTTGTGCAGGAAGTAGACCTGGCCGCCGCGCGCCAGCTCGCGCTGGAACGCCTCGCGCAGCAGCGCCTCGTCCCAGGCGTGGACGAAGGTTTGCACCGCCAGCCGGTTGGCCGGCGGGGTGGCGATGATGGAGAGGTCGCGCAGGCCGCTCATCGCCATGTTCAGCGTGCGCGGGATCGGCGTGGCGGTCAGCGTCAGCAGGTGCACGTTGGCGCGCAGCTTCTTCAGCGCCTCCTTCTGGCGCACGCCGAAGCGCTGCTCCTCGTCGACGAT
>CAMLJA010000257.1 GCA_946480065.1 uncultured Thermomonas sp.
TTGGCGTCCTCGGCGGCGCGCGCCTCGCGCACCTCGCGGAAGATCTCGCCGATGCTCTCGCCGTCGTCGGCCTCGCCGCCGGCCGGACGCGGCCGCTCGGGGCGCGGCAGCGGCGTCATCAGCTCGCGGGTGACCGGCTCGGACGGGATCTTCTGCTCGATGTAGGCCTCGATGTCGGGCAGCGACATCGCGTAGCGCTCGCAGGCGAAGCTGATCGCGTCGCCCTCGGCGCCGAGGCGGGCGGTGCGGCCGATGCGGTGGACGTAGTCCTCGGCGTCGAACGGCAGGTCGTAGTTGTAGACGTGCGAGACGCCGTCGATGTGCAGGCCGCGCGCGGCCACGTCGGTGGCGACCAGGATCTCCAGCTGGCCGGCCTGGAACTTGCGCAGCAGCGACTCGCGCTTCTTCTGCGGCACGTCGCCGCTGAGCACGCCGACCCGGTAGCCCGCCTTGTCCAGCGCACGGGCCACCCGCTCCACGAAGGCCTTGGTGTTGACGAACACCATGGTGCGCGCGCCCTCGCTGCGCGACAGCAGGCCCAGCAACAGCGGCAGCTTTTCCTCGTCGGCCGGGTAGTACAGCTTCTGGCGCACGCGCGCGGCGGTGATGTGCTCGGTCTCCACCACCAGCTTCTCGGGCTCGTTCATGTGCTCGTAGGCCAGCTCCAGCACGCGGTGGCTGAGGGTGGCCGAGAACAGCAGGGTCTGGCGGGTGGTGCGCTCCGGCATGCGCCGCAGCAGGAAGCGGATGTCCTTGATGAAGCCGAGGTCGAACATGCGGTCGGCCTCGTCCAGCACGCAGACCTCGCAGGCGTGCAGGCTGACCACCTTGTGCTGCTTGACGTAGTCGATCAGCCGGCCGGGGGTGGCGATGATGATGTCGGCGCCGTCCTGCAGCAGCTGGCGCTGCTTGTCGTAGTCCACGCCGCCGTACACCAGCGCGAACTTCAGGCCCAGGTCGGAGCCGAACTTCACCGCGTCCTTGTGGATCTGGATGGCCAGCTCGCGGGTGGGCGCCAGGATCAGGGCGCGCGGGTCCTCCGGCTTGCGGTCGGCCAGCGCCGGCCGGGTCAGCAGGCGGTTCATCACCGCGACCAGGAAGGCCAGGGTCTTGCCGGTGCCGGTCTGCGCCTGCCCGGCCACGTCGCCGCCGGGCAGCGCCACCGGCAGGGTCATCGCCTGGATCGGGGTGCAGCGGGTGAAGCCGGCGGCCTCCAGCCCGGCGAGCAGCGCCGGATGCAGGTCGAACGAGGAGAAGGTGATGTCGGTCAGGGGCTTGTCGGACACGGAGGCGTTCCTGTCGGGCAGCGGCCCGGCGTGCCGGGCGGCTTGCGTGTACGGGGGCAGCCGCGCAGACTGCCGGGAAGGATTCCGGGGCTGGTCGTTCCCGGCACGCATCGCGCTTGCGAAAGCCGCGATGGATCCCCACCAGTCTATCACCCCCCGCCGCGGCGCCCCTGCGCGCCACCGCGCGCCCAGCCGGAGTTCCCCCATGACCGATACCGTCCTGCACGCCACAGATGCCGACTTCGACAGCCAGGTGCTGGCCTCCGACCAGCCGGTGCTGGTCGACTTCTGGGCGCCCTGGTGCGGTCCGTGCAAGATGATCGCGCCCGCGCTGGACCAGCTGGCCGGCGAGTACGCCGGCAAGGCCAAGATCGTGAAGGTCGACGTCGACCAGAACCAGGCCACCGCGCTCAAGTACCACGTGCGCAGCATCCCCATGCTGCTGCTGTTCAAGGGCGGCCAGGTCCAGGCCACCCAGATCGGCGCCGTGGGCAAGGCCCAGCTGGCGCAGCTGATCGACAAGGCGCTCTGATCCTCGCGGCGGGCGGGCGCCGCGCCGCCCCGCCCGCCCCTCGCCGCCGGCGCGCCAGTTGCGCGCCCTGCCGCGCCAGTGCTAGCGTGGTATCCGACCGGCGCCGTTTCCACCGCCCATCGGGCGCGCCGCACCCCTTCTGATCCATTCCCGGCCCGATCCCCTTCCCCACGATCCCGCCCGCCGCCTGCGGGCGCTCGCAACAAGCGAGGATATTCCCCTTGTCAGACCCCACCAACGACGCCGGCGAAGTCGCCGAGAAGCGCGTGCGCAAGGCCCGCGTGGCCAAGCCGAAGGACGCCCTCGCGGTGCCGCCGCTGGACCAGGCCGGGCCCGCCCCGGCCCCGGCCGAAGCCCCGCCCCCCGCCGCCGACCGCGCCGCGCCGGCCCAGCCCGCGCAGGACCGCGAGTCCTCCGGCGGCGGCGAAGGCGGCCAGGATGCCGGCGGCAACGGCCAGCGCGACGGCCAGCGCCCGAACCGGCGCGACCGCTTCAAGAACCGCCGCGACCGCCAGCGCGACCGCTTCCGCGACCAGGGCATGCCCGACGAGGGCGGCAACGGCGAGAACTTCGTCCCGCGCCCGCACCCGCAGGTGCCGGAGGGCTTCCCCACCTATTCGCTGGGCGACCTCAAGCGGATGCCCGCGCACAAGCTGCTGGAGATCGCCGACCAGCTGCAGATCAGCGAGGGCGTGGCCCGCGCGCGCAAGCAGGACATCATTTTCGCGATCCTGAAGGTGCTGACCCGCCACGGCGAAGGCGTGCAGGCCGACGGCGTGCTGGAAATCCTGCCCGACGGCTTCGGCTTCCTGCGCGCGGCCGAGGCCAGCTACCTGGCCGGCCCGGACGACACCTACATCAGCCCGTCGCAGATCCGCCGCTTCAACCTGCGCACCGGCGACCACGTCTCCGGCCGCATCCGCTGGCCCAAGGACGGCGAGCGCTACTTCGCGCTGAACATCGTCGACACCATCAACGGCGAGCCGATCGAGGCGTCGAAGAACAAGACGCTATTCGAGAACCTCACCCCGCTGTTCCCGCGCAAGCGCTTCAAGCTGGAGCGCGGCGACGGCTCGAGCGAGGACATCACCGGCCGCATCCTCGACCTGATGGCCCCGCAGGGCAAGGGCCAGCGCGCCCTGATCGTCAGCCCGCCCAAGGCCGGCAAGACGATGATGATGCAGCAGATCGCCAGCGCCATCACCTACAACCACCCGGACGTGCACCTGATCGTGCTGCTGATCGACGAGCGTCCGGAGGAAGTGACCGAGATGCAGCGCACCGTGCGCGGCGAGGT
>CAMLJA010000258.1 GCA_946480065.1 uncultured Thermomonas sp.
TCGCGTTCGACCTGCTCGTTCTGGCTCATGCACGCGCTCCGCGGGTTTGCCGCGATTGTCCCCGGTTTGCACGGGGGGCGGCAAATCCGCGCCGCGCGGGCCGCGGCTCAGCGGGCGTCGGGGTGCCGCGCGGCGTGCGCCTGCCCGGTGGCCAGGACCCAGCCGGCCAGGTCGCGGCTGGTGGCCTGCAGGGCCTGCGCGAAGGCGTCGGCGACCACCGCCGGCTGGGTGCCCGCGGCCGGCCGCGCCTCCCGGAAGGTGCGGCTGCCGACCACCGCGTGGTCGGCCACCTTCACCAGGACGGCGTTGACCTCGATCACCGCGGCGGGCGTGGCGGCGCCGTCGTAGCGCGCCTCGAAATGGCGCAGGTCCATCAGCAGCCGGTAGTCGGCGCGGATGCCGCTGCCGGGGCGTGCCACCGCCGGGATCCTGCCGGAGTCCTCCAGCGTGCGCGCCACGCCGTCCTGCAGCATCTCCGCCGGCGTGCGCGCCCACGCGGCGCCCTTGTAGACCTGCAGTTCGCCCGCGACCGGGCTCACCGCGATCCGGCTGCTGTCCAGCATGCGCGGGGCGTCGGGGCGGACGATGCCGAGCTGCCACTCCACCCGCGGCCACGCCGGATCCGCGGCGGCCTGCGCCTCGGGCGCGTAGATGGTGGGCGGTTCCTTCGAGCCGCCCAGGATGGAGCAGCCCGCCAGGGCCAGGGCGGCGGCGCAGGCCGCCGCGATGCGATGCGATGCAGTCATTTGGGCTCGAACTCCTTGGGCGCGTCGCGGCCCAGCAGGTAGCGCGCGGCGCCGCCATCCAGGCGGTCGGTGACGCGGCGCAGGTCGCGCACCAGCCCGCGCAGCTCGGCCAGGGTCGGGCCAAGCTGGCCCAGGCCGTCGCTGGTGAAGGCCTGCAGCCCGGGCCGGTTCTCCGCGATCATGGCGTTGGCGTTGCCGGCCACCGCGTCCAGCTTGCCCACGGTGGCATCGAGTTTGGCCATCAGCGCCGGCAGCTGGCTGACCACGTCGCGGTCGATCTTCTCCATCGAGCCGTTGGCGGTGGCCAGGGTGGCCTTCAGCGAATCGCTGGCCTCGCGCGCGTTGGCGATCAGCGCCACGATGTCGGCGCGGTTCTCGCTGATCGCGCCGGTCGCCTGCTCCAGGTGGGCCAGGGTGTCGGAGATGCGCTGGATGTTGCGCTCGCTCAACAATTCGTCCATCCGCGCCACCAGCCGGTTGGCGGTATCGGCGATGTTCTGCAGGGCGGACGGCTCGGTGCGGATGATCGGGATCTCGTGGCGGCTGTCGGGTTCCAGCAGCGGCGCGGCCGGGCTGCCGCCGGTGAGCTGGATGAACGGCACGCCGGTGATGCCCTGCTGCGACAGCTTGGCCTTGGTGTCCACCTTCACCGGGGTGTCGGCCTTGACCTTGAGCAGGGCGATGACCTTGCGTGCGTCGTTGCGGTCCAGGCTGAGCTTGTCGACCGTGCCCACGCCGATGCCGTTGTACTGGACGCTGCCGCCCTCGGTCAGGCCGGTGACCGGCTCGGTGAACACGACCTCGTACAAGCGCCAGTTGCGGTCGGCGCTGAACTTGGTGGCCCACAGCCCGAACAGCAGCAGGCACACCGTGGCCAGCACCGTGAAGGCGCCGATCAGCACGTAGTTGGCACGCGTCTCCATCAAAGGTGCTCCATCAGCCTGTCTTGTCGATCCCGCCGCGCGCGGCGCGGCCCCGCGGTCCGTTGAAGTACTCCTGCACCCAGGGATGGTCCAGCCCTTCCAGCTCGGCCACCGGCGCGGTAGCCAGCACCTTGCGGTCGGCCAGCACCGCGACCCGGTCGCAGATGGCGTACAGCGTGTCCAGGTCGTGGGTGATCAGGAACACGGTGAGGCCCAGCGCCTGCTGCAGTGTACGGATGAGCGCGTCGAAGGCGGCGGCGCCGATCGGGTCCAGGCCTGCGGTGGGCTCGTCCAGGAAGAGCAGGGGCGGGTCCAGCGCCAGCGCGCGCGCCAGGCCGGCGCGCTTGCGCATGCCGCCGGACAGCTGCGAGGGCAGCTTGTCCAGCGCGTCCGCCGGCAGCCCCGCCAGCTTCACCTTGAGCAGCGCCAGTTCGTAGCGCAGCGAATCCGGCAGGCCGGGGTAGTACTCCTTCAGCGGCACCTGCACGTTCTCCCCCACGGTCAGCGAGGAGAACAGCGCGCCGTCCTGGAACAGCACCCCGGTGTTGCGCTCGATGTGGCGCCGGGTCACCGGGTCCTGCGACCGCGCGTCGACGCCCAGCACCTCGATCTCGCCGGCCTGCGGTTCCTGCAGCCCCAGCACCGAGCGCATCAGCACCGACTTGCCGGCGCCCGATCCGCCCACCACGCCCAGGATCTCGCCGCGGCGCACGTCCAGGTCGATGCCGTCGTGCACCAGCTGCTCGCCGAAGCGGTTCACCAGCCCGCGGATGCGGATCACGGCGGACCCCGGCGGGGATTCGACGCCGTCGGCCCGGGCCTCGGTGCGGTCGCCGTCCACGTCAGTAGTCCATTTCCATGAACCACAGGGCCGCCAGCGCGTCGATCACGATCACCATCGAGATCGACTGCACCACGCTGGAGGTGGTGCGCTCGCCCAGCGACTGCGCCGTGCCCTCGGTCTGCAGGCCCTCCAGGCAGCCGATCAGCGCGATCACCATCGCGAACACCGGCGCCTTCGACATGCCCACCACGAAGTGGCGCACCTCCATCATCTCCTGCATGCGCGCAAGGTAGGCGACCGCCGGGATGTCCAGGGTGAAGGCGCCCACGGCCATGCCGCCCAGCAGCCCGGCCACCATCGCGATGAAGGTCAGCAGCGGCAGCATCGCCAGCAGGGCCAGCACGCGCGGGATCACCAGCAGGTCCACCGGGTCCAGGCCGAGCACGCGGATGGCGTCGACCTCCTCGCGGTTGACCATCATGCCGATCTGGGCGGTGAACGCACTGGCGGTGCGGCCGGCCAGCAGGATCGCGGTGAGGAGCACGCCGAACTCGCGCAGGAACGCGGCGTTGACCAGCTCGACGACGAAGATGGTGGCGCCGAAGTCGCGCAGCACCATCGCGCCGAGGAAGGCGATCACCGCGCCCACCATGAACGA
>CAMLJA010000259.1 GCA_946480065.1 uncultured Thermomonas sp.
AAGGTGCGCGCGCTGCGCGGCGACGCGGCCTGAGGCGTCAGCCCACCCAGCCGGCGACCACGAACAGGGCGATGGTGGCCAGCCACAGGACCAGGATGCGCCAGGCCATGGTCATGGCGTCGCGCAGCTCGGGCAGTTCGCCGAAGACCTCGGCGATGGCGGTGGCGGCGGGGATGCCGGACTCGGTGTAGTCGGCGGCTTCCTCGGCGATCTCGCTGCGCACGCTGGCGCGGGCGGCGGTGGCCAGCACGGCGCCGTCCAGCGCGAACGCGCCCTCCTCGCGCCAGGCCGCCATCACGCTGTCGAAGTTGCCCACCAGCGCCAGCGACAGGGTGGCCAGCTGCGCGGCGGGCCAGTCCAGCCACGCCAGCAGGGTGCGGGCGCCGGCCGCGGTCTGCGGCGGCAGGGTGTTGGCATCGCGCTCGGCGGCCAGCGCCGCCAGCCGGTACAGCAGGGCGCCGAACGGGCCCAGCAGCAGGAACCACAGCAGCGGGCCGAACCAGCGCCGCAGGGCGTTGCGGAACACCGCCTCCACCAGCGCCGGTCCGTCCAGCACCGGCGGCTCGCCCGGCGGCCACAGGGCGGCGGCGGCGGCGCGGCCGGCGGCCGGGTCGGGGGCGTCGATCACCGCGGCCACGTCCAGGTCCAGGTCGCGCGGGCCCCAGCAGTAGACCAGCACCGCGACGTCCAGCAGCAGCCCGGCCAGGCCCCACAGCGGGTGCGCCAGCGCCAGCTGGAACAGGCCCAGCACCAGCAGCGGCACCACCAGCGCCAGCGCGATGCCGAAGCGGCCGCGCCAGACGCTGTCGGCGGGGAACTGCGCGTCCAGCCAGCGCAGCCAGGCGTCGAACCAGCCGAAGCGGCGCAGCCCCGCCACCAGCGCGGGCGCCAGGTGGCCCAGCGCCAGCGCGGCGATGACGGCGATCAGGGTGGCGGCCATGGCCCGAGTCTACTGGGCGCCGGCGGCGGCGTCCTGCGCGGCCAGCCAGGCGCGGATCACGTGGCGGGCGATCGACAGCGGCGCCGACAGCACGATGCCCTCGCCTTCGGCGTCGGCCGCGGCCCAGTCGTTGGCCAGCCCGGCGCGGACCTCGTCGGCATCGAACCAGCGCGCCTGCTCCAGCTCCTCGCCGGCGGCCGGCTCGCCGGGTTCGGCCTCGGCCACGAAGCCCAGCATCAGCGAGCCCGGGAACGGCCACGGCTGCGATCCCAGGTAGCGGGCGCTGCCCGGGCGCACGCGCACGCCGGTTTCCTCCAGCACCTCGCGCGCCACCGTCTGCTCCAGGGTTTCGCCCGGCTCCACGAAGCCGGCGACCACCGACCAGCGCCGCGGCGGCCAGCCGGCCTGGCGGCCCAGCAGCAGCCGCGGGCCCTGGCCCACGGCCACGATCACGGCCTGGTCGGTGCGCGGGTAGTGCTCGCTGCCGCAGGCCTCGCAACGGCCCAGCCAGCCGGCGCGCACGAACCGCAGCGGGCCGCCGCAGGCGCCGCAGTGGCGGTGCCGCCGGTGCCAGTGCTGCAGCGCGCGGGCCTGCGCGAACAGGGTGGCCTGCCACGCCGGCCAGCGCGCGGCGGCGCTGCGCAGGTCGGTGCGCTGCGGGGCGTGCACCGCCAAGGTGGCGGCCTCGGCCAGGAACCAGGCCTGGCCGTCGCGCAGGCCCAGGAAGGTGGCCACGCCAGGACCGCCGCCCAGCGCGGTGCCGGCGAACGGCTGCAGCCCGCCGTCGTCCCCGGCCAGCGCGCGGCCGTCGGCATCCAGCGCGATGATGCCGGCGCCCGGCCAAAGCGCGGCCAGCGCGTCGGCGTCGTCGCGCAGCGCGTCGGCGCGGTCGAGCGCGCCATCAACAAAGGCGTAGGGCGAAGGCGCGGGGGATGCGGCGGGCGGCGCCGGCATCCGTCAGACCGTGAAGCTGCTGCCGCAGCCGCAGGTGGTCTTGGCGTTGGGATTGCGGATCACGAACTGGGCGCCGCCCAGCGACTCGGTGTAGTCCACGCTGGCGCCGGCCAGGTACTGCAGGCTGAGCGGGTCCACCAGCAGGGTCACGCCGTCGCGGGCGATGGCCAGGTCGTCCTCGCCGGCGGCCTCGTCGAACTCGAAGCCGTACTGGAAGCCGGAGCAGCCGCCGCCCTGGATGTAGACCCGCAGCTTGAGCGCGGCGTTGCCTTCCTCGGCGATCAGCTCGCGCACCTTGGCGGCGGCCGCCGCGGTGAAGTCGAGCGGCGGCGGCGCGGCCGGCGTGCCGGCGTTGAGGACGGCCAGCTCTGGAATGGGATGTGCCATGTGCGCAGGATGGGGCGCCGCGGCCCCGCATTCAACCGCGGCGGCGGGATTCAGCCTTCCGCCGATGCGCCGGTGGCCTCGCCCCAGGTGAAGGCCTGCTCCACCGGGGCACCATTGGCCGGCAGCAGCCGCGCCACCACCCGCACCGGCTTCAGGCCCGGCGGCAGCACGATGTCGCCCTCCACCTGCTGGAAGTACTTGAACGAATACGCCACCCCGGGCGCGCCCTGCTGCTGGCGCAGCGCGGCCCAGTCCAGCCGGCGCATGCGGCCGCCGTCGCTGGCCTCCACCACCAGCTGCAGCTGGCCGCGGTTGACCGCACCGCGGTTCAGGTTCTGGCTGAGGGTGGCGACGAAGTGCCACAGCTGCGGGTCGGCCTGCGGCTCCAGCTTCAGCGCGTGCACGGCCAGCCCGTGGCGCTGGCCGGTGGCGCCCACGAAGCGTTCGTAGAAGGCGATGTCCGCGCGCAGGCTGGCGATCTCCTCGTCGCGCTCGGCCAGGGTGCCCTGCAGCTCGGCGTTGGCCTGGCGGCTGATCTGGTCGGAGCGCGACAGGGTGGCCACCTGCTGCTCCAGGGCATCGATCCGCGACTGCTGGCGCTCGATCCGCTCGCGCGCGTTGGCCGGCTGCGGGGCGAAGCTGCGCCACGCGCCCCAGCCGGCCAGCACCAGCGCGGCCAGCACCAGCAGCAGCAGGGCGAAGCGCGGGTGGCCGAGGTCGCGCACGGCGCCGGGCGGATGCTCGATCGACATGGCGCCGATATCGCACCGGCCGCGCGCCTGCGTCAAGCCGCGCCGCCGTATAGTCCGGGGCGGGGCGCCG
>CAMLJA010000260.1 GCA_946480065.1 uncultured Thermomonas sp.
GGCAGGAGCATCATCATCGAGTACATGCCGCCCAGCGTGCCGGTGTGCGACACCGTCCACGCGCCGTCGGCGTCGGCCAGCCGGAAGCCGAAGGCGTATGCGTAATAGTGGGTATCGTCCCAGCGCTTGCGCAGCGCCGAGATCGGCATCGGGGTGCGGGCCTTCCACATCTCGGCGCGCTGCGCGGGGCCCAGCCATTGCAGCTGCTCCGGCGTCGGCGCCAGCCAGTTGCGCGCCCACGCCAGCATGTCGTCCAGGCTGCAGCGGATGCCGCCGGCGGGCGCCGAGGCGATCGCGGGCACCACCGGCGGATCCAGGCGCATGGCGACGTTGCCCTCGCCCTGGCGCATGTGCGGCTGGGCCACGCTGCCGGCCTCGGCCAGCGCGAACTCGCCGACGCGGCAGCCGTCCAGCCCGAGCGGGGCGAACAGCTCTCGGCGCACGAACTCCTCGTAGGACGCGCCGCCAGCCGCCGCGGCCACCTGTCCGGCGACCACGTACAGCAGGTTGTCGTAGGCGTAACCGGCGCGGAAGCCGTAGGCCGGCTTGATGTGGCGCAGGCCGTGGACGATGTCGTCGCGCGTGAACAGGTTGGGCTCCGGCCACAGCATCAGGTCGCCGCCGCCTTCGGGCAGGCCGCTGTTGTGCACCAGCAGGTCGCGCACGGTCATGTGCGCGGTCACCCACGGGTCGTGCATGGCGAACCCGGGGAGGTGCTTCACCACCGGGTCGTCCCAGGCCAGCCGGCCCTGCTGCACCAGCCTTGCAAGCGTGCTGGCGGTCATCGCCTTGCTGTTGGAGGCGATCTTGAACAGCGTCTGCGGCGTCACCGTGTCGCCGGAGCCGGCCACGGTCTCGCCGTAGCCGCGCGCGAACACCACCCGGCCGTCCTCGATCACGCCCACCGCGATGCCCGGCAGGCGGTAGCGGTCGATCGTGGCGCGCACCGCGGCGTCGATCGCCGCGGGCGTGGGGCCGGGCGCGGCGTCCTGCGCCGGCACCTGCACGGCCGGCAGCGCCAGCGCAAGCGCCACCAGCACGGCGCGCAGCCGCCGCCTCATCGCGCCGGCCCGCGTTCGCGCGCGGCCTCGTCGATCGCCGCCTGCCACACCCGCAGCAGGTTGCCGCCCCACAGCTTGGCGATCTCGTCCTCGCCGAAGCCGCGGGCGCGCAGCGCCGCGGTCACGTTCGGCGTCTGCGAGGCGTCCATCCAGCCGGTGATGCCACCGCCGCCGTCGAAATCCGAGGCGATGCCGACGTGGTCGATGCCGGCCACGTCCACCATGTGCCGGATGTGGTCTAGGTACTGGTCGAGGCTGGCCAGCGGGTGCTCGCGCTGGATCCGCGCCATGCCTTCGGCCATCGCCGGCAGGTAGTCGTGCTTCTCGCTGTCGTATTCGGCGTCGCCGGCCTGGCGGGCCACTTCCTCCTGCAGCGCCTTCTCGGCGGCGGCGCGCGCCGGGTCGCTTTTCAGGAACTCCTTGTAGGCGACCGCCTGGACCACGCCGCCGTCCGCGGCGATCGCGCGCAGCAGGTCGTCGGGCAGGTTGCGCGGCACGTCCACAAGCGCGCGCGCCGAGGAGTGCGAGGCGATCACCGGCGCCTTCGACGCGGCGATGGCGTCGCGCACGCAGCGGTCGGAGGCGTGCGAGACGTCCACCATCATCCCCAGCGCGTTGGCCCGCGCCACCGCGGCGCGGCCGAAGTCGCTCATGCCGGCGTCACCGGCGCTGTTGTGCGCCGGCTCGCCGCGCTTCGTGTCCGGGTTGGCGCTGCTGCACAGGTCGTTGTTGCCCACGTGCACCAGGCCCAGGTAGCGGGCGCCGTGGGCGAAGGCGGCGTCGATGCGGCCCAGGTCGTGGCCGAGCGAGTAGCTGTTCTCGATCCCGATCACCGCCGACAGCAGCCCGCGCGCGTGGTTGTCGCGCACCTCCGCCGGCGTGCGCGCGGCGCGGATGCGGTCCGGATTGCGCTCCAGCAGCAGCGCGATGGCGGAGAACTTGCGGTCGGCCTTGGCCATCGCCTCGGCGTAGCCGGCCGGGGTCAGCGGCCCCTGCCCCACGTAGACCACGAAAAACGCCGCGTCCAGGCCGCCGCGCCGCATCTTGCCCAGGTCGACCTGGAGCACGCTGTCGCCGCCGGCGTCGAAGCGCGGCTGGCGCATGTAGTCGTCGGGGATGTCGATGTGGGTGTCCAGCGTCAGCGGCGGCGCCGGCGCGTGCGCGGGGCCGGCGGCGCAGCCGGCCAGCGCGGCCAGCGCCAGCGCGCAGGCCAGCGGGCGGAGGACGGGCGTGCGAACGGCGTTGGTCATGCGGTCTCCCAGTCGGCGGCCGGGCATTCGCCGGCCAGCAGTTCGTCCACGGTCTGGCGGCGCCGGACCACGGCGTAGCGGCCCGCGTCCAGCAGCGTTTCCGCCGCCAGCGGCCGCGAGTTGTAGGTCGAGGCCATCGAGGCACCGTACGCGCCGGCGCCGAGGATCGCCACCAGGTCGCCGGCCTCGCAGCGCGGCAGCAGGCGGCCGGTGGCGAAGGTGTCCCCGGTCTCGCAGACCGGGCCGACCACGTCGTATTCGACCGCCGCGCGCGCCGCCGCCGCGCCCAGCGGCACGATGTCGTGCCAGGCCTCGTACAGGCTGGGCCGCAGCAGGTCGTTCATGGCCGCGTCCAGCACCAGGAACCGCCGCGCCGCGCCCTGCTTCTCCAGCAGCACCCGGCTCAGCAGCACGCCGGCCTCGGCCACCAGCCAGCGCCCCGGCTCCACCAGCAGGCGCCCGCGGTAGCCGGCCAGCGCCTCGCGGATGGCGGCCGCGTACTCGCCGGCGTCGACCGCGCGCTCGCCCTCGCGGTAGCGCACGCCCAGGCCGCCGCCCACGTCGATGCAGGCGATCGCGTGGCCGGCGGCTTCCAGCTGGCGCCAGAACGCGGCCATGCGGCGCAGCGCCTCCCGCACCGGCGCCAGGTCCAGCAGCTGCGAGCCGATGTGCATGTGCAGCCCGTCCAGCCGCAGATCGGGCCAGCGGGCCTGCGCGTCGAACCAGCCGCGCGCCTCGGCCATCGACACACCGAACTTGTTCTCCGCCTTGCCGGTGGAGATC
>CAMLJA010000261.1 GCA_946480065.1 uncultured Thermomonas sp.
CCGCATTTCGCCCGCACCGTGGCCATGGTCTGCCAGCACGACGGCGACGGCGCGATGGGCGTGGTGGTCAACCGCGCGTCCGAATACACCCTGGGCGAGGTCCTGCGGCAGATGGGCATCGCCTGCGAGGACGAGGCGCTGCAGGCGCGCCAAGTGCTGGCCGGCGGGCCGGTGCACCCGGAGCGCGGCTTCGTGCTGCACGATGGCGAGGCCACCTGGGATTCCACCCTCGCGGTCGGCGACGGGCTGTCGCTGACCACCTCGCGCGACGTGCTCGAGGCGATGGCCCGAGGCGAGGGACCGCGCCAGGCGCTGGTGGCGCTGGGCTGCGCGGGCTGGGGCGCCGGCCAGCTGGAGCAGGAGCTGGTGGACGACAGCTGGCTGCTGGTCCCGGCGACCCGCGAGGTGCTGTTCGAGCTGCCGCTGGAGCAGCGCTGGCAGGCTGCTGCCGGCAGCATCGGGGTCGACCTCGCCCACTACGCCGGCCAAAGCGGCCACGCATGAGCGCGGCCGGCGAGCCGGCGCCGGGTATCCGCCGCGACGGCACCGTGCTCGGTTTCGACGTGGGCGCCCGCCGGATCGGAGTGGCGGTGGGCAGCGCCTTCGCCGCCGCGGCGCGCGCGGTGGCGGTGGTGGACGCGCGCGCGGCCGGGCCCGACTGGGCGCAGGTGGAGCGGCTGGTGCGCGAATGGCGCCCGGACGGCCTAGTGGTGGGCGACCCGATGACCCTGGACGGTGGCGACCAGCCGATCCGCCGCGCCGCGCAGTCGTTCGCCCGCGAGCTGGCCCGGCGCACCGGCCTGCCGGTGGTGATGGTGGACGAGCGCAACAGTTCGCAGGAAGCCGCGCACCGGTTCGCCGGCGAGCGCGCCAGCGGCGGCCGCCGGCGCAAGGACGCCGAACTGCTGGACGCGGTGGCCGCCGCGGTGATCGTGGAGCGCTGGCTGGCGGCGCCGCAGGACGCGCTGCCGGTCGGCTGAGCGCGGCGTCGCGCCGGCCCCGGGTTTGCCGGACAATACCGCTCCATGACCGCTGCCCAGACCGACGCCGCCGGCCGCCTGCGCCACCTGCTCACCCTCGACGGGCTGCCGCGCGCCGCGCTGGACGCGCTGCTCGACCGCGCCCAGGCGCTGGCCGCCGATGCCCGCGGCGGCACCGCGCGGCGCCATGTGCTGGCGGGCAAGGCGGTCTGCACGCTGTTCTTCGAACCCTCCACCCGCACCCGGTCGAGCTTCGCGCTGGCCGCGCAGCGGCTGGGGGCCGACCTGCTGGCCTTCGATGCGTCCACCGCCTCGACCACCAAGGGCGAGGCCGACCTGGACACCCTGAAGACGCTGGAGGCGATGGGCGTGCACGCCTTCGTGGTGCGCCACAAGCGCGACGGCGCGGTGGCCGAGCTGGCGGCCGCGGCGGCGCCGGGCACGGCGCTGGTCAACGCCGGCGACGGCCGCAGCAACCATCCGACCCAGGGGCTGCTGGACATGCTGACCCTGCGCCAGGCCAAGGGCGCCGATTTCTCGCGCCTCAAGGTAGCCATCGTGGGCGACGTCCGGCATTCGCGGGTGGCCCGCAGCGACCTGCACGCGCTGCGCGCGCTGGGCTGCGGCGAGATCCGGGTATGCGGGCCGGCGGCGCTGCTGCCGGACGACGGCATCCTGGGCGGCTGCACCGTCACCCACGACTTCGACGCCGCCCTCGAGGGCGTGGACGCGGTCATGATGCTGCGGCTGCAGCGCGAGCGCATGGCCGAGGGCCTGGTCGATTCGCTGGAGGACTACCACCGCGACTACGGCCTCACCGCGGCCCGCCTGCGCCGCGCCGCGCCCGATGCCATCGTGATGCACCCCGGGCCGATGAACCGCGGGGTCGAGATCAGCGACGCGGTCGCCGACGGCCCGCAGTCGCGCGTGCTGGCGCAGGTGGCCAACGGGGTGGCGGTGCGGATGGCGGTGCTGGAGGCGCTGCTGGGCTGAGGCTCACGCCGCGGCCGGGTCGTGGATGGTCCAGATCACCGAGATGATCTTCCAGCCTTCCTCGGTGCGCACCAGCTGCCACATCTCGCGGCCCCAGTTGGTCTGCCTGCCATCGGACAGGAAGCGGTAGTCGAAGGCCACCGAGGCGATGTCCCCGTCGGTGTCGATCCGCACGCCGGAGAAGACTTCCTCGCTGGACCCCGGGCTGGACACGATCCCGTCGATGAAGGCCACGTGGTTCACTTCCGGCAGGTGGCGCGCCTTGCGCGCGTCCGGCTTGGCCTGGCGGATGCGGGCCATGCGCGCGTCGTCGTTCGAGAACTGCCAGGTCACCCGGCCAGGCTCGTCCGAGAAGAACAGCGGCATGAAGTGCGCCTTGTCCTTGTGCAGGATCGCCAGCCGGAATTGCTCGACGACCCGCCTGATCGCCTCCACGTCCGCGGGCGCGTTGTCCGCGGCGAACGCGGCCGGCGAAACGGCGAGGGCGGCGCAGGCCAGCAGGGCCGCGAGTCGGGGGCGCATCGTCGTGTCCTTGTCGTCCGGGTTCAGCGCAGCAGCACCAGGGTCGCCAGCCCGAGGAAGGTGAGGAACCCCATCACGTCGGTGATGGTGGTCAGGATCACCCCGCCGGCCAGCGCGGGGTCGAAGCCGAGCCGCTTGAGCGTCACCGGCACGAACACGCCGCCGAGCGCGGCGAAGCACAGGTTGGCCGTGAGCGCGATCGCGATCACCCCCGCCAGCCCCGGGTTGCGGAACCACAGCAGCACGACCACGCCCAGCACCGCGCCGAGCGCCAGGCCGTTGATCATCGCCACCCGCACTTCCTTCCACACCAGGGTGGGCACGTTGGAGGCGCCGATCTGCCCCAGCGCCAGGCCGCGCACCATCAGCGCCAGCACCTGGGTGCCGGCGTTGCCGCCCATGCCCGCCACGATCGGCATCAGCACCGCCAGCGCCGCCAGCTTCTCGATCGAGCCGGCGAAGCGGTCCACCACCGAGGCGGCCAGGAACGCGGTGCCCAGGTTCACGCCAAGCCAGATCAGGCGGTTGCGGAACGCCCGGTGCACCGGCGAGAACAGGTCCTCGTCCTCGTCCAGGCCGGCGGCGCCCAGCGC
>CAMLJA010000262.1 GCA_946480065.1 uncultured Thermomonas sp.
CGGCCCTGCTTGCCCTTGATCATGTCGGCCAGCGACTTCAGCGGGCGCTTGTTGGTGCCGGTGATGGCGCGGCCGCGGCGGCCGTTGTCCATCAGCGCGTCCACCGACTCCTGCAGCATGCGCTTCTCGTTGCGCACGATGATGTCGGGCGCGTTGAGCTCGAGCAGGCGGCGCAGGCGGTTGTTGCGGTTGATGACGCGGCGGTACAGGTCGTTGAGGTCGGAGGTCGCGAAGCGGCCGCCGTCCAGCGGGACCAGCGGGCGCAGGTCCGGCGGCAGCACCGGCAGCACGGTCATGACCATCCACTCCGGGCGGTTGCCGGACTCGATGAAGGCCTCGACCAGCTTGATCCGCTTGGTCAGGCGCTTGAGCTTGGTCTCGCTGTTGGTGGAGGCGATCTCCTCCTTGAGCTGCAGCATCTCGCTCTGCAGGTCGATCGTGCGCAGCAGCTCGTACACCGCCTCGGCGCCCATCGCGGCGTCGAAGTCGTCGCCGTGCTCCTGGCGCGCCTGCATGTACTGCTCTTCCGTCAGCAGGTTGCCGCGCTCCATCGGGGTCAGGCCCGGCTCGGTGACCACGAACGCCTCGAAGTAGAGGATCCGCTCGATGTCGCGCAGGGTCATGTCCAGCATCAGGCCGATGCGCGAGGGCAGCGACTTCAGGAACCAGATGTGCGCGACCGGGCTGGCCAGGTCGATGTGGCCCATGCGCTCGCGGCGCACCTTGGCCAGCGTCACTTCCGTGCCGCACTTCTCGCAGACCACGCCGCGGTGCTTCATGCGCTTGTACTTGCCGCACAGGCACTCGTAGTCCTTCACCGGGCCGAAGATGGCGGCGCAGAACAGGCCGTCGCGCTCGGGCTTGAAGGTGCGGTAGTTGATGGTCTCGGGCTTCTTCACCTCGCCGAAGGACCAGGAGCGGATGAGGTCGGGGCTGGCCAGCGCGATCTTGATGGCGTCGAAGTCGAGCGCCGGGCGCTGCTGGTTGAAGAGGTTCAGCAAATCTTTCATTTGGATTCTCCGGATCGGGGGCAATGGGTCCTGCGGGGCGGCGCGGCCGGGGGCCGCGCCGTCGCGAAACTCAGTGCTCCTCGAGTTCCATGTTGATCGCGAGCGAGCGGATTTCCTTCACCAGCACGTTGAAGGACTCCGGCATGCCCGCCACCATCTCGTGCTCGCCGTCGACGATGTTCTTGTACATCTGGTTGCGGCCCTGCACGTCGTCGGACTTCACCGTCAGCATTTCCTGCAGGGTGTAGGCCGCGCCGTAGGCTTCCAGCGCCCAGACTTCCATCTCGCCGAAGCGCTGGCCGCCGAACTGCGCCTTGCCGCCCAGCGGCTGCTGGGTGACGAGCGAGTACGGGCCGGTCGAGCGCGCGTGCATCTTGTCGTCGACCAGGTGGTTCAGCTTCAGCATGTGCATGTAGCCGACCGTGACCTGGCGCTCGAACTCCTCGCCGGTGCGTCCGTCGAACAGCCTGGCCTGCCCGGACAGCGGCAGCTCCGCCAGTTCAAGCATCTTCTTGATCTCGGCCTCGGCCGCGCCGTCGAACACCGGGGTGGCCATCGGCACGCCGTCGACCAGGTTGCCGGCCAGGGCCAGGAGCTCCTCGTCGCTGAACTGCGACAGGTCCACCCGCTCGGCATGCGACTTGCGGTCGTGGTTGTAGATCTCATCCAGGAACTTGCGCAGCTCGGCGACCTTGGCGCGCGCCTCCAGCATCCGCTGGATCTTGCGGCCCAGGCCCTTGGCGGCCCAGCCCAGGTGCACTTCCAGGATCTGGCCGATGTTCATTCGGCTCGGAACGCCCAGCGGGTTGAGCACGATGTCGATCGTCTCGCCGGTGGCCATGTAGGGCATGTCCTCGACCGGGACGATGTTCGAGATCACGCCCTTGTTGCCGTGGCGGCCCGCCATCTTGTCGCCCGGCTGCACGCGGCGCTTCACGGCCAGGAACACCTTGACCATCTTCAGCACGCCCGGGGCGAGGTCGTCGCCCTGGGTGATCTTGCCGCGCTTGTCGTCGAAGCGGCGGTCGAACTCCTTGCGGTGCGCCTCCAGCTGCTTGCTGGCGCGCTCGATCGCCTCGTTGGCGTCCTCGTCCTTCATCCGCAGCTGGAGCCAGTCGGACTTCTTCATCCCGTCCAGCACCAGCGACGAGACGCTGTCGCCCTTCTTCACGCCCGGGCCGCCGTTCGCCACCTTGCCCAGCAGCGTCTCCCGCAGGCGGGCGTAGATCGCGCCCTCCAGGATCCGGAACTGGTCGTCGAAGTCCTTCTTGACGCGCTTGATCTCGTTTTCCTCGATCTGGCGCGCGCGCTTGTCCTTCTCGATGCCGTCGCGGGTGAACACCTGGACGTCGATGACGGTGCCGTCCATGCCCGGGGGCACGCGCAGCGAGCTGTCCTTCACGTCGGAGGCCTTCTCGCCGAAGATCGCGCGCAGCAGCTTCTCCTCGGGGGTCAGCTGGCTCTCGCCCTTCGGGGTGACCTTGCCGACCATGATGTCGCCGGCGCGGACCTCGGCGCCGATGTACACCACGCCCGACTCGTCGAGGCGGTTCAGCGCCTGCTCGGAGACGTTCGGGATGTCGGCGGAGATCTCCTCCGGGCCCAGCTTGGTGTCGCGGGCGACGCAGGTCAGCTCCTCGATGTGGATCGTGGTGTAGCGATCCTGCTCGACCACGCGCTCGGAGAGCAGGATCGAGTCCTCGAAGTTGTAGCCGTTCCACGGCATGAACGCGACCAGCATGTTCTGGCCCAGGGCCAGCTCGCCGATGTCGGTGGACGGGCCGTCCGCCAGCACGTCGCCGCGCGCCACCACGTCGCCCACGTTCACCAGCGGGCGCTGGTTGATGCAGGTGTTCTGGTTGCTGCGGGTGTACTTGATCAGGTTGTAGATGTCGACGCCGGCATCCTGCTCGCCGGAGATCTCGGCCTCGTTGACCTTGACCACGATGCGGCCGGCGTCGATCTGCTCGACGGTGCCGCCGCGGCGGGCGTTCACGGTCACGCCCGAGTCGCGCGCCACCGCGCGCTCGATGCCGGTGCCGACCAGCGGCTTCTGCGCCTTCAGCGTCGGCACGG
>CAMLJA010000263.1 GCA_946480065.1 uncultured Thermomonas sp.
GGCGAGAAGGCGATGACCGCGGTGGCGCTGGTGTTCGCGATCTTCCGCCTCAACCCGGCGCCGTTCTGCCTGCTGGACGAGGTGGACGCGCCGCTGGACGAGGCCAACGTCGGCCGCTTCACCGCGATGGTCAGCGAGATGAGCGAGGCGGTACAGTTCCTGTTCGTCACCCACAACAAGGCGACCATGGAAGCCGCGCAGCAGCTCTCGGGCGTGACCATGCGCGAGCCGGGCGTGTCGCGCCTGGTGTCCGTGGACCTGGCCGAGGCCGCGCGCCTGGCCGGCGCCGCATAAGGGAGGAGAGCGCGATGTCGGATACGGTCCTGTTGCGCGTCGGCATCGCGGTGGCGCTGTCGCTGCTGTTCGGCGCGATCATCTACTTCGGCCGCGGGCGCAAGGACGGCCAGGGTCGCCGGCTGCCGCGCGAGCGCGGCGACGGTCCCGCGGCGCGCACCGAGCCCAGCCTGGGCGACCAGCTGGCCGACGGCTGGGGCCAGGCGCCCGCGGCCCAGGAAGAGCTGCCGCTGGAACCCGGCGCCCGCCCGCACGACGAGCTGGGCAAGCGCGCGTCCGACCAGTTCGACCGCATCGTGTCGCTGTACGTGGCCGCCAAGGCCGGCAGCAAGCTGCGCGGGCAGGACATCGTGGTGGCCGCCGAGAAGGCCGGCCTGGCGTTCGGCCACATGGACGTGTTCCACCGCCTGGTGGACGGCAAGCCGGAGCTGGGCCCGATCTTCAGCGTGGCCAACATCATCAAGCCGGGCAGCTTCGACATGGCCCGCATCGCGGAGCTGGAGACCCCGGCGATCGCGTTCTTCCTGACCCTGCCGGCGCCGATCCCGGCGCTGGACGCGTGGGAGACCATGGAGCCCGCCGCGCAGCGGATGGCGGACCTGCTGGACGGCGTGGTGCTGGACGAGGAGCGCAACGCGCTGGGCCGCCAGCGCATCCAGCACATCCGCGAGGAGCTGCGCTACTACGACCGCCAGAACGCGGCCCCGCCGCTGGGCAAGACCACCCGCTGGTGAGCGGCGCGGCCCCGGGATCCGCCGGGTCTTGGGGCCGGCGGCGGGGCGGGCGACAATCGCCGCCATGACCGATCCCGCCGCCCGCATCGCCGAGCTCCGCCGCCGCATCGAGGACGCCAACCGGCGCTACCACGCGCTGGACGCGCCGGACATCACCGACGCCCAGTACGACGCGCTGGTGCGCGAACTGGAGGCGCTGGAGCGCGCGCATCCCGAGCTGGCCGACGCCGCGTCGCCGACCCGCAAGGTGGGCGCGGCGCCGTCCGGCCGGTTCGCGCAGGTCGAACACGCGGTGCCGATGCTGTCGCTGGGCAACGCCTTCAGCGACCCGGACCCGCCGCCCGGCGTGGATCCGGACAAGGAGGTGCGCGATTTCGTGCGCCGGATCCAGGAGGCGCTGGACCGGCCCGACCCGGTGTTCTCGGTGGAGCCGAAGTTCGACGGCCTGGCCATCAGCCTGCGCTACGAGGATGGCGTCTTCGTGCAGGGCGCCACCCGCGGCGACGGCGCCACCGGTGAGGACGTCACCGCCAACCTGCGCACCATCGCCGTCATCCCGAAAGCACTGAAGGGGAGCGACTGGCCGAAGGTGCTGGAAGTGCGCGGCGAGGTCTACATGGCGCGCGCCGACTTCGAGCGCTGGAACGAGCACGCGCGCCTGCACGGCGGCAAGGTGCTGGCGAACCCGCGCAACGGCGCCGCCGGCTCGCTGCGGCAGCAGGATCCCGCGGTCACCGCGCAGCGCCCGCTCAGCTTCTTCGCCTACGGCATCGGCCAGGTGGAGGGCGGCGCGCTGCCGGACACCCATTCGGCCACGCTGGCGCGGCTGCGCGAGTGGGGCTTCCCGGTCAGCGACCTGGCCACCGTGGTCCACGGCGTGGACGGGCTGCTGGCGTATTACGCGCGCATCGGCGCCGCCCGCGACGCCCTGCCGTTTGACATCGACGGCGTGGTCTACAAGCTCGACGACTACGCCGGCCAGCGCGAGATGGGCTTCGTCTCGCGCGCCCCGCGCTGGGCGATCGCGCACAAGTTCCCGGCGCAGGAACAGGCGACGGTGCTGGAATCGATCGAGGTCAACGTCGGTCGCACCGGCGCGGTGACCCCGTGGGCGCTGATGCGGCCGGTGCAGGTGGGCGGCGTCACCGTGACCCGTGCCACCCTGCACAACGCCGACCACGTGGCCCGGCTGGACGCGCGCGCTGGCGACACCGTGATCGTGCGGCGCGCCGGTGACGTGATTCCCGAAGTGGTGCAGGTGGTCCTGGACGAACGGCCGCCCGGCACGCGGCCGTGGGCCATGCCGGCGGCCTGCCCGGCCTGCGGCGCCGAGCTGGTGCGCGAGGAGGGCGCCGCGGTGTGGCGCTGCTCCGGCGGCCTGAGCTGCCCGGCGCAGCGCGTGCAGGCGGTATTCCATTTCGCGTCGCGTCGGGCGATGGACATCGATGGCCTGGGCGAGCGTTACATCGAATCGCTGGTGGACTTCGGCTACCTGCGCGACGTCTCCGACCTGTACCGGCTGACGCTGGACGACCTGCTGGAGATGAAGCGCCGCGCGGACGAGCGCGACGGCACGGTCCCCGAGACGGTGAAGGCCGGCAAGGTCGCCACCCGGTGGGCCGACAACCTGGTCGAGGCGATCGACCGCAGCCGCGCCACCACCCTGGCCCGGTTCCTGTTCGCGCTGGGCATCGAGCACGTGGGCGAAAGCACCGCCAAGGCGCTGGCGCAGTGGTTCGGCGACCTGGCCCTCATCCGCCACCTGCCGTGGCCGCTGTTCAAGCGCGTGCCCGACATCGGCGGCGAGGTGGCGCGGGCGATCGGCCACTTCCTGGACCAGCCGGGCAACCAGCAGGTGATCGAGCGCCTGCTCGAACGCGGCGTGCGCATCGGCGACACCCACGCGCCGAACCCCGGGCTGCGCGAGGGCCTAGACCTGGCCACGCTGCTGGTGGACCTGGAGATCCCGAAAGTCACCGCGATGCGCGCCGGCCAGCTGGGCGCCGCGTTCGCCGATGCGCAGGCGCTGCTGGATGCCCCCGTGCACAACCTGGT
>CAMLJA010000264.1 GCA_946480065.1 uncultured Thermomonas sp.
CCGCGTGCCCGCCGAGGCCCGGCGGCTGCTGGCGCAGGCGGCGCGGGCGCAGGCGCGTGGCGACTGGCTGACCCCGCCCGGGGACAACGCCTGGGACCTGCTGCGCGCGGCGCGCGCACTGGCGCCCGGCGACCCCCGGGTCCGCGCCGCGTGGGCCGCCGCGGGACCGGCCGCGCGCGCCTGCTTCGACGCCGCGCTGCGCGACAACCGCCTGCGCGAGGCCGGCACCTGCTTCGATGCCTGGCGGCAGGCGGCACCGGCGGACGCGGCGCTGGCCGCGGCGCGGCGGCGGCTGGCGCAGCGCTGGGTGGCGATCGGCGACGAGCGCCTGGAGGCCGGCGAACTCGCCAACGCCCGGGCCGCGCTGGAGCGGGCGCGCGAACTGCAGCCCGGGGTTGCCGGCGGGGCGGAGCTGGCGGCGCGGCTGGCGCGCGCGGCCCAGGCGCAGCGCTAGCCGCGGCCGAGGATGGCCTGCCGCACCACGTCGCGCGCCGCGTCCGCGGAGAAGTGCCGGCGCACGTTGTCGCGGCCGCCCGCGGCCAGCCGCCGCCACAGCGCGTCGTCCGCGTGCAGCCGAACCAGCGCGTCCGCGAAGGCCCGCGGCGCGTCCGCGACCAGCACGTCCTCGCCGTCGCGCAGGTGCATGCCCTCGACCGCGGGCGTGGTGGCCACCACCGGCAGCCCGTGCGCCATCGCCTGGTTGACCTTGCCCTTGACCCCCGCGCCGTAGCGCAGCGGCGCCACCGAGACCACGCAGCCGTCCAGCCACGGGCCGAGGTCGGGCACGTGGCCGTGGACGTGCACGCCGTCGATGCCGGCCAGTTCGCGCACCTCGGCGGGCAGGTCGCCGCCGATGCAGTGGAAGGCCAGGCCGGGGAGCGCCGCGCGCGCCAGCGGGAACACCTCGCGCGCAAACCAGCGCACCGCATCCACGTTCGGCGGATGCCGGAACCCGCCGACGAACAGCAGGCCCTCCCGGCCGGCGCGGCCCGGCCCCGGCGGCGGCAGCGCGTGCAGGTTGGACAGCACGCGCGCGTCGGCGCCCGGCGCGTCGGCCGCAAGCAGCGCGCGCTCGGCCTCGCTGACCACGAAGGTGACGTCGGCCGCGGCCACCAGCGCCAGCTCGCGCGCGCGGGTGGCCTCGGCGGCCCGCCGCGCGGCGCGGTCGCCCGCCAGTTCCGCCGCGCGGCGCTCGCGCAGGTAGTGCAGGTCCACGGTGTCGAACAGCAGCCGCGCCCGCGGCGCGTGCCGGCGCAGCAGCGGGAAGGCCTCGGCGGCCACGTAGTGGCGGCAGACCAGCGCGGCGTCGAAGCGCGGCCCGTGCTCGCGCAGCCAGCGCGGCAGCGCGTGCGCCCACGGCGCGTGCCAGCACTCCACGCCCAGCTGCTGCAGCGCGCGGGTGTAATCGCCGTCGGCGGTCCTTTTGGCCGGCAGGAACACCACGTGCGCGCCTTCCTCGAGCAGCAGGCGCATGAGGTTCACCAGTCGCAGCGACCCCGAGTCCCGGTCCGGCCGGGGCGTCAGCTCGTCGATCACAAGTACCTGCCGCCGGCCGCGATGGAGCAGCGCCGGCGAGGGCAGGCTGCCGGGCGCCGGCTGCGCCGCCAGCGCGTCCGCCCACTTCGCCGCGAACACCGCCTGGTTGCGCGCCTGCGCCGCCTTCGGCCCGCTGGCCAGGTCGGTGCCCGCGGTGGCGCCCTCGTCGTGCACCACCACGGCAGCCGGCTGGTACAGCGTGCGCAAGCCGGCCGCGCGGACCGCGAACGCCAGGTCGGTGTCCTCGTAATAGGCCGGGGCGTAGCGGGGGTCGAACCCGCCCAAGCGTTCGAACAGCGCCCGCGGGAGCGCGATCGCCGCGCCGCTCAGGTAGTCCGCGTCGCGGACATGCCCGAAGCGACAGTCGGCCGGATCCTCGCCGCGCCCGTAGTTCCATCCGGCGCCGTCGGCGAACACCACCCCGCCGGCCTCCTGCAGGCGCCCGTCCGGGTACACCAGCCGGGCGCCCGCCAGTCCGCAGCCGGGGTGCGCGTCGAACGTGCCCAGCAGCGCGTCCAGCCAGCCCGGCTGCGGCACGGTGTCGTTGTTGAGGAAAACCAGGGAGTCGCCGCGGGCCAGCGCGGCGCCGTCGTTGCAGGCGGCGATGAAGCCGCCGTTGCGCGCCCGCGCATGCACTCGCAGGCCCGCGATGGCGGACAGCCGGGCCGGGGTCTCGTCCGGCGAGGCGTCGTCGACCACGATCACCTCGAACGGGACCGCCGGCGGGTGCGCCGCCAGCGCGCGCAGGCAGGCCAGGGTGTGCGCGAACGCGCCGTGCACGGGGATCACGATGCTCGCCCGCGGCGCGTCCGACGTCGGCAGCGCGAAGGGCGCGAACGCCGCCGGCTGCGGCCGGTACAGCGGCTGCGCGGCCGCCGGCGCCCACCGCAACTGCAGCTTCAGGCGCTGCCAGCTGGCCGCCACGCCGCGCGCCCGCAGGCTGGCCACGCCGCGCCGCCATAGGCCCAGGGCGCGCTGGATGCGGAAGCGCGCGTCGACGGCGAAGGGCATGCGGCGGAACTCCGGCTGAAGGGTGCGGCGACGTCCTACCGCGGGTCCAGCGACCCCTGCGCTAGACTCGGCGGAAACGTCCACGCCATTGTCGCATCCCGCGCACCGGCCGCCAGCACGCCACCATGCCCCGCATCGAAGACGAAGACGACCTGTACGACGACGATGACGGCAACGGCGCGGACGGCCCGGGCTGGCGCCAGCGCCTGCTGACCTGGGGGCTGGCCGCGGCGGCGGTGCTGCTCGGCTTCCTAGTGCCGTACGTGCTCTACCTCAACCACCAGGTGGGCGAGCGCTTCGGCAAGCTGCAGTGGCAGGTCCCCACCCGCGTCTACGCGCGCCCGCTGGTGCTGCGCACCGGGCTGGCGATGGACGCGCGCACCCTCAAGACCGAACTGGACGCCGCCTCCTACCACGCCGGCGACGGCGCGCACGCCGGCACCTACGCCCAGTCCGGCAGCCGCTGGCGCATTTCCAGCCGCGGCTACTTCGACGTCGACGGGCGGATCGCGCC
>CAMLJA010000265.1 GCA_946480065.1 uncultured Thermomonas sp.
ACCTTCTGCTTCTCGCGCAGCTGGGTGGCGTAGTCGGACAGCTTGCCCTTGCGGGCGGTGGCGCCGTGCTGGCCGGGCTTCTGCTCCAGCTTGCACTTGGAGTCGAGCGCGCGGGCGGGCGACTTCAGGGAGAGGTCGGCGCCTTCGCGGCGGGCGAGCTTGCAGGTGGGACCGATGTAACGAGCCATGTTCTGGTGCTCCTGCGCGTCAGACGCGACGCTTCTTCGGCGGACGGCACCCGTTGTGCGGGATCGGCGTCACGTCGATGATGTTGAGGATCTTGTAACCGACGTTGTTCAGCGAACGCACGGCGGACTCGCGACCCGGACCCGGGCCCTTGATGCGGACTTCCAGCGACTTCACGCCGTAGTCCAGCGCGGCCTTGCCGGCCTTCTCGGCCGCGACCTGCGCCGCGAACGGGGTCGACTTGCGCGAACCGCGGAAGCCCGCGCCGCCCGAGGTCGCCCACGACAGCGCGTTGCCCTGGCGGTCGGTGATGGTCACGATGGTGTTGTTGAACGAAGCGTGGACGTGCGCGATGCCGTCGGTGACGACGCGCTTGACCTTCTTCTTGGTCTTGGTTGCAGCAGGCTTGGCCATGATGTCTGTTCCTTACTTCCTGATGGCCTTGCGCGGACCCTTGCGGGTGCGTGCGTTGGTCCGAGTGCGCTGGCCGCGCAGCGGCAGGCCGCGGCGATGGCGCAGGCCGCGGTAGCAGCTCAGGTCCATCAGGCGCTTGATGGCCATGCCGACTTCGCGGCGCAGGTCGCCCTCGACCACGAACTTGCCGACCTCGGCGCGCAGGCGCTCGACTTCCGGCTCCGACAGGTCGCGGATCTTGGTGGACGACTCCACGCCTGCCGACTGGCAGACCTGCTTGGAACGGGTACGGCCGATGCCGTAGATGCTTTGCAGCCCGACCCAGACGTGCTTCTGGGCAGGCAGGTTGACGCCAGCGATACGCGCCATGAGGCGATCTCCGATAACGAAATGGCGGCGGACCCGTGGATCCGGCGCGGTGAACATGAAATTTTAGCAAGATTCCGGTGCGTCAGGAAGTCCCTGCCCGAAGGCGTGGACCCGGCATGGGGAGCGTGCCCATGCTCCGGCGACGGTCCCGGACTGGCAGCGGCCGGGCTTCCGCCCCGCCCTGCCCCCGCGCTCCTCCAGCGCGGGGATCGGTCCGGCACCACCTGCGCCCGGAACCGCCGCGCAGGTCGCCCATTTGCCGGGCCGCGCATACGTCGGCCCTGGCGCGTTGTCCGTTGCCATCCCTGGCGTTGCGCCTCCCGCGGGAGGCGGACCCGGCCGTCCTGGCCGGGGTTGCGCCGCGGACGGCGCGCGAGGAGCGTCAGCGAGTGCGGCTGCCGCCCTTCAGGTTGGCCTTCTTCAGCAGGCTCTCGTACTGGTGCGACATCAGGTGCGCCTGGATCTGCGCGATGAAGTCCATCACCACCACCACCACGATCAGCAGCGAGGTGCCGCCGAAGTAGAACGAGGTGCCCAGCTCGGTGCGCATCACCTCGGGCAGCAGGCAGACCAGCACCAGGTACGCCGCGCCGGCGCCGGTCAGGCGGGTCAGCACGCCGTCGATGTAGTCGCCGGTCGCCTTGCCGGGGCGGATGCCCGGGATCAGCGCGCCCGACTTCTTCAGGTTGTCGGCGGTTTCCTGCGAGTTGAACACCAGCGCCGTGTAGAAGAACGCGAACCCGATGATCAGCCCGGCGTACAGGATCATGTGCAGCGGTTCGCCCGGCGACAGCATCTGGCTCACCTTCTGCAGCCAGACGGTGGCGCCGGTGCCCGACTGGCCGAACCAGGTCGAGGCGGTGGCCGGGAACATGATGATCGACGACGCGAAGATCGGCGGGATCACGCCCGACATGTTGAGCTTGAGCGGCAGGAACGAGCTCTGGTTCATGTAGGCCCCGCGGCCGCCCTGGCGGCGGGCGTAGTTCACGGTGATGCGGCGCTGGCCGCGCTCCATGAACACCACGAACCAGGTGAACGCCAGCACGATCAGCAGGATCATGAACACCGTGATCCACTGCATGTCGCCGCTGTTGGCCTGCTGCAGCGTGTTGAGCACCGCGCCCGGCAGGCCGGCGACGATGCCGGAGAAGATGATCAGCGACACCCCGTTGCCGATGCCGCGCTCGGTCACCTGCTCGCCCAGCCACATCAGGAACATGGTGCCCGCGGTCAGCGACACCACCGCGGTCATCACGAAGCCGGGACCCGGGTTGTAGACCACCGGGACGCCGCCGGCCGCACCCTGGTTCTGCAGCGCGATGGCGATGCCGGCGGCCTGGAAGACCGCCAGGAACACCGCGCCGTAGCGCGAGTACTGGGTGATCTTGCGGCGGCCGGACTCGCCCTCCTTGGACATCGCCTTCCAGCTCGGCAGGATCTGGGTCATCAGCTGGACCACGATCGACGACGAGATGTAGGGCACCACGTTCAGCGCGAAGATGCTGAAGCGGTGCAGGGCGCCGCCCGAGAACATGTTGAACATGTCCACGATGGTGCCCTTCTGCGACTCCATGAGCTGCAGCATCGCCTCGGGGTTGACCCCCGGCACCGGGATGAAGCACCCGATGCGGTAGACGATCAGCGCGCCCAGCACGAACAGCAGGCGCGAGCGCAGTTCGGTGAACTTGCCCGCGCCCGCCAGGCCGGAGATTGCATCCGCGGTTCGCGACATGCCCGGCTTACTCCGCCAGCTTGCCGCCGGCGGCCTCGATCGCGGCCTTGGCGCCCGCGGTCGCGGCGATGCCCTTGAGGACATACGCCTTGGTCACTTCGCCCTTGGCCACCACCTTGGCGCGCTTGGCGGTGCTGGGCACCAGCTTGGCGGCGCGCAGCGCGGCGAAGTCCACGTCGCCGGCGGGCAGGCTGTCGAGCTTGTACAGCAACACCTCGGCGGTGTCCTTGGCCAGCTTCGAGGCGAAGCCGATCTTGGGCAGGCGGCGCTGCATGGGCATCTGGCCGCCTTCGAAGCCGGCCTTGATCTTGCCCTTGCCGG
>CAMLJA010000266.1 GCA_946480065.1 uncultured Thermomonas sp.
GATCGCACCCGGGCGGTGCTCAAGGCATGCGAACTCCAGCTGCTCTGAGCGGGACAGGATGCCCGGCCCGCCGCGTCGCATCGCGGCGGGCGCCCGGGGTTCCGGGCCCGGGCCGCGCGGCGCCGGTTTGGTGCGCGCGGTCGCGGTTCGGGCCCGCCGGCGCTCGCCCACGCCGGGCGCGGTTTGGTACGATGGCGGGTCTGCGCGGCTGTGACCCGCGGGCGGCCCTCCCGGAGATTCCTGAATGACTCGTTTGCTCGAGATCCTGATTTCCATCGCGATCGTGTTCGCGCTTTACCTGGTGGTGGCGCTGGTGCTGCCGTCGCACCGCCACCTGGTCGAGAAGGTGGAGACCAACCGCAAGCTCACCATCGTGTTCGACAGCCTCAACAGCCTGCGCCGGTTCAAGGACTGGAATCCGCTGGTGCTGCGCGACCCGCGCGTGCAGCTGACCCTGTCCGGCCCGGACAGCGGCGTCGGCGCGCGGCTGGACTACACCTCCACCGAGGAGCGCATCGGCGACGGCTCCTGGGAGATCACCGAGAGCGTCCCGCGCGAGAAGGTGACCTACAAGATCGAGAACATCGAGCGCGGCGGCGACAAGACCACCTCGTTCCTGTTCAAGCCCACCGGCCGCAACAACCGCAACGTCGAGATCACCCAGACCTACGACGTGGATTACGGCTGGGACCTGCTGGGCCGCTACGCCGGCCTGTACGTCAGCCGCCACGTGGGCGACGACATGAAGCTGGGCCTGTCGCGCATCGTCGGCATGCTGGCCACGGTGCCGAACGTGGACTACGCGGTGGCGGGCAGCAAGATGACCGCCCCCAAGGTGGTCCAGCGCCCGGCCGAGGACCTGCTGTTCGTCAGCGCCGGCAACGTGGAGCGCGGCAACGCGCAGATCCAGGCCTCGATGACCGCCAACAGCGAGTGGATCAAGCGGGTGATGGACGCCAACGGCCTTGAGCCGGTGGGGCCCATGCGCATCATCACCACCGACCTGGGCCGCGAGACCTATACCTTCGACGTCGCCCAGGCGGTGCGCAAGAAGGACGGCGGCGCGATCGGCACGCCCACCCTGCAGGGCCCGGTGAAGTTCGTGCACACCGAGCCGATGAAGGTGGCGACGGCCTCGTACACCGGCTACATGGCCGAGCTCGACAACGTCCGCAACGCGCTGCGCGCCTGGGCCAGTACCTCGGGCTACGAGATCACCGACCGCGCCTACGAGTCCTACAAGTCCGGCATCGCCGGTGCGTTCACCGAGAACGGCGAGTTCGACGTCTACTGGCCGCTCAAGGCCAAGTAACCGCCGCGCACGGGGCGCCCGCGCTCCCGCCGCGAACCGAGGAACGCCGCGCCCGTCGCGGCGTTCCTCGTTCCGGACCTGCAACAGGAGCCGCCATGCCGCGCCAGGCCAGGGGATTCGACGTCGAGGCCGCCTTTGCCCACCTCGCCCGGCGCGATCGCGCCTTGGGGGCGTGGATGCGCCGGCTCGGGCCGATCGGACCGGATCCGCGCTGGCGCGCGCGCTTCGACCCGGTGGACGCGCTGGCGCGGGCGATCCTTTACCAGCAGCTCAGCGGCAAGGCGGCCGCGACCATCGTGGGCCGGGTGGAAGCCGCCATCGGCAGCGACCGTTTCCATTGCGACACCCTGGCGCGCATCGACGACCCCGCCCTGCGCGGCTGCGGCGTGTCGGGCAACAAGCTGCTGGCGCTGCGCGACCTGGCCCGGCGCGAGGGAGCCGGCGACATCCCCTCGCTGCGGCGGATGGCCGGCATGAGCGACGACGCCATCGTCGAGGCGCTGGTGCCGATCCGCGGCATCGGCCGCTGGACGGTGGAGATGATGCTGATGTTCCGCCTCGGCCGGCCCGACGTGCTGCCGGTCGACGACCTGGGCATCCGCAAGGGCGCGCAGGCGGTGGACAAGGCCGGCGCCATGCCGACGCCGAAGGAACTCGCCGCCCGCGGCGAGCGCTGGGGTCCCTACCGCACCTATGCCAGCCTGTACCTGTGGCGGATCGCCGACGCCGCGGCCCAGGCCCCCGCGGTGCCGCGTTCGCAGGGCTGACTCACCCCGCCAGCAGCCCCGCCAGCCCGGCGGCGGCCATCGTCGGCACGAACGCCACCACCTCGTATTCCGCCACGCCCTCGCGGCGGAACGGATCCTCGTCCAGCAGCGCGTCCAGCGCCGCGCGCGAGGGCGCGGTGGCCAGGACCACCCCGCCGGTGCGCGGCTCGCGCCGGCCCGACAGCAGGAAGCTGCCCTCGGCGTAGCGCTGCTGCAGGTAGTCGCGGTGCGCCGGCAGCCAGCGGTCCACCGCCTCCAGCGGCGCCACGTAGCGCAACAGCACCAGGTACAGCGGCGCGGCGCCCGCCACGCTCACTGGCCCGCCGGCGGTTCCCACAGCTCCACCTTGTTGCCTTCCGGATCGATCACCCAGCCGAACTTGCCCTGTTCCGAGGTCTCGGTGGCGTCGAGTACCCGGCAGCCCTCCGCGCGCAGCGCCGCCAGCAGCGCGTCCAGGTCGGCCACCCGGAAATTGACCATGAAGGCGGCGGTGCCCGGCGCCATGTAGCCGGTGTCCTGCGCGAACGGGCTCCACACGGTCGCACCGGCCGGGCTGCCGGGGCCGCCCCAGCGGAACACCGCACCGCCCCAGTCGGCCACGTCCACGCCCAGGTGCTCGCGGTACCAGGCGCCCAGCGCCTTCGGATCCGCCGCCTTGAAGAAGATCCCGCCGATGCCGGTGACGCGCTGCATGTCCTGCTCCCCGGGCGCCACGCCCGCGCGCGCATCTTGCATCGAAACCGGCGCGCCGGGCGAGTCCGCGCTCAAGCCGCCAGCAGCGCGAACGCCCAGTACAGCGCGATGCCCAGCTGCACCGCGAACACGCAGAAGCGCAGCGTCACCGCGGCGCCCGAGGTCGACGCCAGGTGCACCAGCGACTGCAGCAC
>CAMLJA010000267.1 GCA_946480065.1 uncultured Thermomonas sp.
CCCGCCCTGTTCTGCCTCGCCCTGCTGCTCGCGGGTGGCCAGGCGATGGCAGTGGAGTCGCGGCACCTGGACGCCAACGGCAGCGGTGCCTGCCCGGATGGCGGCGGCACCGCCGCGGCCACTGCGCAGGACGAGGCCGACGTCGACACCGACACCGCCCCGGCCCCCGCGCACCGCGCGCCGAAGGCGGCCAAGCCGCCGGCCGCGCGCGCCAGCGGCAACCGCGGGACCGCCCCGCGCTGGCACAGCTTCTTGCCGGGCATGTTCCGCTGACCCCGCGCGGGCGCCCGCGCCCCGCATGATCTGGCCGTTCCGGCCGCGCCGCGCCGCCCCCGGCCTTGACCCCGCCCTGTGGCGCCAGTCCGCCGCCGGCCTGCCGTGGCTGCGCGCGATCGACGCCGAGCGCGAGGCGCGGCTGCAGGCGCTGGCCGCCGAGTTCCTGGCCACCCGTGCCATCACCCCGCTGCAGGGGCTGCGGCTGGACCCGGTGCAGCGGCTGCGGCTGGCCACGCTGTGCTGCCTGCCGCTGCTGGAATTCGGGCGCGAGGGCCTGCACGGCTGGACCCAGCTGCTGGTCTACCCCGAGGCGTTCCGCGTGCAGCGCAGCCACCAGGACGCGCACGGCGTGCTGCACGAGTGGGACGACGAGCTGATCGGCGAGGCCTGGGAGCAGGGCCCGGTGATCCTGTCCTGGGCCGACGTGCGCGCCGACCTGGCCGCGCCGCGCGAGGGCTACTGCGTGGCGGCGCACGAAGTGGCGCACAAGCTGGACGCGCTGGACGGCGCGATGGACGGCACCCCGCCGCTGCCGCGCGCGTGGCAGCGGCAGTGGGCCGCGGACTTCCAGCGCGCCTACGACGCCCTGTGCCGGGAGGTGGACGCCGGGCGCGACCCCGCGATCGACGCCTATGCCGCGGAATCGCCGGAGGAATTCTTCGCGGTATGCAGCGAATACCACTTCAGCGACGCCGCCGCGCTGCGCGGCGCGATGCCCGAGGTGGCCGCGCACCTGCAGCGGTTCTACGGCGCGCCGCTGCTGGGTTAGCGACACCCGCGCCGCGCGCGCCGGACGCCGCGCCTCACAAGCCCGGCGGCAGCACGATCTCGAACTTCGCCCCGCCCAGTTCGGCCGACCGCGACACCCGCAGCTCGCCGCGGTAGCTGCGCACGATGTCCTGCACGATGGCCAGGCCGATGCCGTGGCCCTGCACGCGCTCGTCGCCGCGCACGCCGCGCTGGAGCACGTGCGCGATGCGGTCCTCGGCGATGCCGGGGCCGTCGTCCTCGACCGTGATCGACAGCCCGGGGCGGCGGTCCGGCGCGCTCGCGCCCTCGGCCACCGTCAGCAGCACCCGCGCCGCGGCCCACTTGAAGCCGTTCTCCAGCAGGTTGCCCAGCAGCTCCTGCAGGTCCCCCGCCTCGCCGTGGAAGCGCGCCTGCGGGGCGATCTCGAACTCGCACAGCACGCCCTTGGCGGCGTAGACCTTCTCCAGGCCGGTGACGATCTGCTCGGCATACGGCTCCACCTCGATCGGCGCGGCGAACAGCTGGTGGCCCGAGCGGGCCGCGCGCGCCAGTTGGTAGCTCACCAGGTCGTTCATGCGCCGCAGCTGGGTGTCCAGCTCCATCCGCAGGTCGGCATCGCCGGCGCCGCTGTCCAGCCGGGTGCGCAGCACCGCCAGCGGGGTCTTCAGGCTGTGCGCCAGGTCGGCCAGGGTGTTGCGCTGGCGGTCCAGGTTCTCGCGCTCGCTGTCGATGAAGGCGTTGATGCTGCGGGTGAGCGGCTCCAGCTCGCGCGGGTGCGCCTCGCTCATGCCGGACGCGTGGCCCGACTGCACCCGCTTGAGTTCGTCGATCACGTCGCGCAGCGGGCGCAGGCTCCAGCGCAGCACCAGCATCTGCAGCAGCAGCAGGACCAGCCCGGCGCCGCCCAGGTAGCGCCACAGCGCCGAGCGGAAGGTGGACACCTGGCGGCCAAGCGCGGTGGTGTCCTCGAGGATGTAGACGGTGTACGGGAACTCCGCGCGGTCGCCGCGGGTGGCGTCCACCAGGCCGATGCCGTAGCGGTAGACCTGGCCGGGTTCACCGCTGATCTGGGTCAGCGGCAGCGGCCCTTCGAACACCTGCCGGGTCGCCTCCAGCATCGGGCCCACCGGCAGCCGCGGGCCCTGCGCGGAATCGGACTCCCACTTGCCCGCGGGCAGCACGATCTGCGCGTAGAGCCCGCTGCCCGGGCGCTTGAAGCGCGGGTCCGGCGGGTCGTAGGGCGGGATGACGCTGCCGTCGCGGGCGAAGTCGCTGTTGGCATAGGCCAGCGCGTAGCTGTGCAGGCGCTCGCGCATGCCGCTCTGGGCGGTGCTCTGGAAGGCGCGGTCCAAGGCGAAGCCGGCCAGCGCCAGGAACGCCACCAGCCCCAGGCTGGCGGCCCACAGCTGGCGCGACTGCAGCGAGCGCGGCTGCGCGATGCGCAGTCGCCGCAGGCGGGCCGCGCGCTCGGCGATGCGCTGCTGGCGGCGTTCGGGGGAACTCATGCGATCGCAGCCTAACGCAGCCGGGGGCGGCGCACGGCCTGCCGGAAGCCACGGTCGCGGGCCCGGGGCGGGCTCACGCGCGACGGCGGCCCGGCATCACTCCCCGGTGCGCGGGATCGCGAACCGGTAGCCGCGCCCGCGCACGGTCTCGATCGGCTTCAGCGCGCCGTCGGGGTCCAGCTTCTTGCGCAGGCGGCCGATGAACACTTCCAGCACGTTGGAGTCGCGGTCGAAATCCTGCTGGTAGATGTGCTCGGTCAGGTCCGCCTTCGACACCAGCTCGCCGGCGTGCATCATCAGGTACTCCAGCACCTTGTACTCGTAGCTGGTCAGGTCGACGTTGCTGCCGTTGACGCTCACCGTCTGCGCGGCCAGGTCCAGCATGACCGGCCCGCATTCCAGGGT
>CAMLJA010000268.1 GCA_946480065.1 uncultured Thermomonas sp.
TGCACCGCGTCCATCACGCTGGCGTAGTCCTGCGGGCCGCTGATGGACAGCACGCCGGGGTGCGCCTGGCGGATGACGTCGGCGCGCTTGCCCAGGCAGCCGGTGACGATGACCTTCCCGTTCTCGGCCATGGCCTCGCCGATGGCGTCCAGCGACTCGGCCACCGCGCTGTCGATGAAGCCGCAGGTATTGACCACCACCACGTCGGCGGCGTCGTAGGTGGGCACCAGGTCGTAGCCCTCCACCCGCAGCTGGGTGAGGATGCGCTCGGAGTCCACCAGCGCCTTGGGGCAGCCGAGGCTGACGAAGCCGACCCGGGGGGCGGCGGAAACGGGGGTCTGGGGCATGGATCGGGCGCTGGCCGGCGGGGTCCGCCGCGGGGCGCGCAGTATACCGGGCGTGGGCTGCCGGCCCGGCGCCGGAGGCGTACCATCGGCCCAGGCGGACAGGAGCCAAGCCCATGAGCGAATGGTTGTCCCTGGAAACCCCGACCGGCCGGATCCGCGCCTGGCGGGCGGAGCCGCACGTCCCCCCGCGCGGCGCGCTGGTGGTGGTGCAGGAGATCTTCGGCGTGAACGCGCACATCCGCGCGGTCTGCACCACCTTCGCCGACCACGGCTACGTGGCGATGGCGCCGGCGTTCTTCGACCATTTCGAGCACGACGTGCAGCTGCGCTACGACGCCGAAGGCGTCGCCCGCGGCCGCGAGCTGGTGGAGCGGCTGGGCTTCGAGCGCGCGCTGGAGGACATCAAGGCCGCGGCCGCGCAGCTGCAGGAGTTCGGCAAGGTGGGCGTGGTGGGCTACTGCTGGGGCGGCACGGTGGCCTACCTGGCCAATACCCGCCTGTCGATGCCGGCGGTCAGCTACTACGGCGCCCGCGCGGTGCCGTTCCTGGACGAGCAGCTGGACGCGCCGATGCAGTTCCACTTCGGCGAGCGCGACGCCAGCATTTCCGCGGACGACGTGGAACTGCACCGCCAGCGCCACCCTGAGGCCGAAGTGCACGTGTATCCCGCCGGCCACGGCTTCAACTGCGACCAGCGCGACGACTTCCACCGCCCCAGCGCGGAGCTGGCGCTGGACCGCACCCTGGGCTTCCTGCGCCGGGCGCTGCACCCGGCCTACTGAGCCGCGCCGTGCAGCCTCCCGCCCCGCCCCGCTACGCGCTGCACCCGCAGCTGGCCGACGACACCGCGCCGGTGATCGAACTGCCGCTGTGCGAAGTGCGGCTGATGGACGATGCCAACCACCCGTGGCTGGTGCTGGTGCCGCGGGTGGCGGACGCCACCGAGATCATCGACCTCGATCCCGGGCAGCGCGCCGAACTGACCGCCGAGATCGACGCCGCCTGCCGCGCGCTGCGGTCGCTGTTCAAGCCGGACAAGCTCAACGTGGCGGCGCTGGGCAACCTGGTGCCGCAGCTGCACGTGCACGTGATCGCCCGCTTCCGCGACGACATCGCCTGGCCGCGCCCGGTCTGGGGCGCCGCCAACGCCCGCCCCTACGCGCCGGAGGAGCTCATCGCCCGGGTGACCGCGCTGCGCGCGGCGCTGCAGGCCCCGGGCGCCCCGACGTAGGAGCGCACCGCAGGGGCGCGATCCGCAACGTCCCGCGCCTCGGTTCGCGCCCCGTTCGGTGCGCTCCTACGCCGGCTTTTCCGGTGCGATCCGTCCGCCGCGTCCGTCGCCCCGCAGGAGCGCACCGCAGGGGCGCGATCCGCAACGTCCCGCGCCCCAGTTCGCGCCCCGTTCGGTGCGCTCCTACGGGAGAAGCACCGTCAGGGGCGCGCCTCAGGTCTTGGGCAGGGTGACGCCGGTCTGGCCCTGGTACTTGCCGCCGCGATCCTTGTACGAGGTCTCGCAGACGTCGTCGGCATCGGCCTGGAAGAACAGCATCTGCGCCACGCCCTCGTTGGCGTAGATGCGCGCCGGCAGCGGCGTGGTGTTGCTGAACTCCAGCGTCACGTGCCCTTCCCATTCCGGCTCCAGCGGCGTCACGTTGACGATGATCCCGCAGCGCGCGTAGGTGCTCTTGCCCAGGCACACCACCAGGGTGTCGCGCGGGATGCGGAAGTATTCGACCGTGCGCGCCAGGGCGAAGGAGTTGGGCGGGATGATGCACTCGTCGGCCACCACGTCCACGAAGCTCTTGGGGTCGAAGTGCTTGGGGTCGACGATGGTGGAGTTGATGTTGGTGAACACCTTGAACTCGCGCGAGCAGCGCACGTCGTAGCCGTAGCTGGAGGTGCCATAGCTGACGATGCGCTGGCCGTCGGCCTGCTTGACCTGGCCCGGCTCGAACGGCTCCAGCATGCCGTGCTGCTCGGCCATGCGGCGGATCCAGCGGTCGCTCTTGATGCTCATGCGGTTCGATCCCGGTGCGGAACCGGCGATTCTAAGCCAACCGCCCGGGCCCGCTGCCCTCGGCGGCCCCGGGCTTTCGCGGGGCTCGCGGCTGCGCCGCTCGACAAGACACCCCCGGCCCGGCGGCCTGCATGCCGCCGGGCGTTCGCAGGCTCGCGGCTGCGCCGCTCGAAAGCCCTGCTCACCCCAGCAGCGAGGCCATGATCCCGCTGCGGACCCGGGGGCGCTTGTCCAGTTCGGCCAGCAGCGCGCGGGCGGTGGCGCGGTAGGCGCCGGCGGCGGCGGCGTCGGGCTGCGCGGCCACGATCGGGGTACCGGCGTCGCCCTGTTCGCGGATCGCCAGCTCCAGCGGCAGGCTGCCCAGCACCGGCACGCCGTACTGCGCCGACATCCGCGCCGCGCCGCCCTCGCCGAACACGTGCTCGGCGTGGCCGCACTGGCCGCAGACGTGCACGGCCATGTTCTCCACCAGCCCCAGCACGGCGATGCCCAGCTTCTCGAACATCTTCAGCGCCTTGCGCGCGTCCAGGGTGGCGATGTCCT
>CAMLJA010000269.1 GCA_946480065.1 uncultured Thermomonas sp.
GACGGCGACGACGTGCGCCGCGACTACTACGTGGTGGAAACCGGACGCGGCCAGCGCGCCTGGGCCTACCTGCCGGCCGGCGCGCGCGACGGCTGGATGCTGCACGGCTGGTTCGCGTGAGCTGGGACGACGCGGTGGACGGGGTGGACCGCGAGACCCCCGGCGGGCGCATGCCGCGGGCCTGGGAGACCGCGCGGCGGCTGGCCCGGCCGGCCGCCAACGACGACGCCCCCGCGGCCGACGGCCTGCCCGCCTACGCCGAACTGCACTGCCTGTCGGACTTCTCGTTCCTGCGCGGCGCGGCCAGCGCCGAGGCGCTGTTCGAGCGTGCCCGCGACTGCGGCTACGCGGCGCTGGCGATCACCGACGAATGCTCGCTGGCCGGCATCGTGCGCGCGTACGAGGCCTCGCGCGCCACCGGGGTGCCGCTGGTGGTCGGCAGCGAGTTCACGCTGGACTGCGGCCTGCGCTGCGTGCTGCTGGTGGAGACCGCCGACGGCTACCCGCGGCTGTGCGAGCTCATCACCACCGCCCGCCGCGCGGTGCCGCGCAAGGGCTACCGGCTGCGGCGCGCCGACGTGGAGCGGGTGCTGGCGGGCATCCCGGCCGAGACCCTGGGGCTGTTCGCGCTGTGGCTGCCCGGCGATGCCGTGGACCAGGCGCAGGCGCGCTGGCTGCAGGCGGTGTTCGTCGGACGCGCCTTCCTGGCGGTGGAACTGCACCGCGAGCAGGACGACGCCCGCCGCCAGGCGCTGCTGCTGGAGGCCGCGGCGCGGCTGGGCCTGCCGGCGCTGGCCGCCGGCGGCGCGTGCATGGCCACCCGCCGCCAGCGCGCGCTGCACGACACCATGACCGCGATCCGCCACGGCCTGCCGCTGGCCGACTGCGGCGCCCACCTGGCCCGCAACGGCGAGCGCCACCTGCGCACCCGCCGTGCGCTGGCCAACATCCACGCCACGCCGGACGGCGGCCACACACTGCTGGAGGCGGCCGCCGCGCTGGCCGCGCGCTGCACCTTCTCGATGGCCGACATCCGCTACGCCTACCCGGCCGAACTGGTGCCCGACGGCCACACGCCCGCCAGCTGGCTGCGCGAGCTGACCCTGCGCGGGCTGCGCGGGCGCTGGCCGGCGGGCGTGCCGGCGGCCATCGCGCGGCAGGTCGACGAGGAACTGGAACTGATCGCCTACAAGCAATACGAGGCGTTCTTCCTGACGGTGGAGGACATCGTCCGCTTCGCCAGGTCGCGCAACATCCTGTGCCAGGGCCGCGGCTCGTCGGCGAACTCGGCGGTGTGCTTCGCGCTGGGCATCACCGTGGTCAACCCCGCCGAAAGCCGGCTGCTGATGGCGCGCTTCATCTCGCGCGAGCGCGACGAGCCGCCCGACATCGACGTGGACTTCGAGCACGAGCGGCGCGAGGAAGTGCTGCAGTACGTGTACGCCAAGTACGGCCGCGAGCGCGCCGCGCTGGCCGCCACCGTGATCCGCTACCGCGGCAAGAGCGCGGTGCGCGACGTCGGCCGCGCGTTCGGCCTGCCGGCGGACCAGCTGGCGCTGCTGGCCGACTGCTTCGGCTGGGGCAACGGCGACGCGCCGATGGCGCAGCGCCTGCGCGAGGCCGGCTTCGACCCCGGCAACCCGCTGCTGGCGCGGGTGCTGGCGATCACCGCGCAGCTGGTGGACCACCCGCGCCACCTCTCGCAGCACGTGGGCGGCTTCGTGATCGGCGACGCCCCGCTGTCCACCGTGGTGCCGGTGGAGAACGCCAGCATGGACGGCCGCAGCATCATCCAGTGGGACAAGGACGACCTGGAGACCATGCGCCTTCTGAAGGTGGACTGCCTGGCGCTGGGGATGCTGACCTGCATCCGCAAGGCGGTGGACCTGGTGGCGCGGCACCGCGGGCTGGCGCTGGACCTGGCCGCCCTGCCCAACGACGACGCCCCCACCTACCGGATGATCCAGGCCGCCGACACCGTGGGCGTGTTCCAGATCGAGTCGCGCGCGCAGATGAGCATGCTGCCGCGGCTGAAGCCGGAGAAGTACTACGACCTGGTGGTGGAGGTGGCCATCGTGCGGCCGGGGCCGATCCAGGGCGGCATGGTCCACCCCTACCTGCGCCGCCGCCAGGGCAAGGAACCGGTCACCTATCCGTCCGAGGGCATCCGCGACATCCTGGGCGCCACCCTGGGCGTGCCGCTGTTCCAGGAGCAGGTGATGGAGCTGGTGATCCACGCCGGCTACACCCCCGAACAGGCCGACCAGCTGCGGCGCTCGATGGCAGCCTGGCGCCAGGGCGGCAACATGGAGCAGCACCGCAGCCGCATCCGCGCGCTGATGCAGGCCAAGGGCTACGACCCGGACTTCATCGAGCAGATCTTCGAGCAGATCAAGGGATTCGGGTCGTACGGCTTCCCGCAGAGCCACGCCGCCTCGTTCGCCAAGCTGGTCTACATCAGCTGCTGGCTGAAGCGGCACGAACCCGCCGCGTTCGCCTGCGCGCTGCTCAACGCGCAGCCGATGGGGTTCTACTCGCCCAGCCAGATCGTGCAGGACGCCCGACGCGGCCGCGGCGAACGCACCGGCATCGAAGTCCGCCCGGTGGACGTGGCCCGCAGCGACTGGGACTGCACGCTGGAGGGCGGGCATCCGCGCCGGGGCGTGGACGACGGCGGCCAACCGGCGCTGCGGCTGGGGCTGCGGATGGTGGCCGGGTTGGGCGAAACCGCGGCGCGGCGGATCGTGGCCGCGCGCGCGGACGGCCCGTTCCGCGACGTGGCCGAGCTGTCGCTGCGCGCCGGGCTGGACGCGAAGGCGCGCGCCGCGCTGGCCGAAGCCGGCGCGCTGCAGGCGCTGGCCGGCCACCGCCACGCCGCGCGCTGGG
>CAMLJA010000270.1 GCA_946480065.1 uncultured Thermomonas sp.
CGCGCTGGCCGAGGCCGAGATCGAATACCAGGAAAAGGTGTCGCCGGCGATCGACGTGGCCTATGCCGCGCGCAACCCGCAGCAGGTCAGCCGCGCCTTCGGCAGCGAGCTGCCGGAGGGCGTGGAGGTGGCGCTGCCGATCTGGACCACCACGCCGTGGACGCTGCCCGCCTCGCTGGCGATCTCGCTGGGCGCCGAGCTGGACTACGTGCTGGTGGAAGGCCCGGCCAAGGCCGACGGCAAGCGCCGCTGGCTGGTGCTGGCCGACGCATTGGCCGGCAAGGCACTGCAGCGCTACGGCGTGGAGCAGGTGGTCGTGCACGGCCGCGCGACCGGCGGCAGGCTCGAAGGCATGTTGTTCGCGCATCCGTTCTACGACGAACGCGACATCCCGGTGCTGCTGGGCGACCACGTCAGCGCCGAGGACGGCACCGGCGCGGTCCACACCGCGCCCGGCCACGGCCAGGAGGACTTCGCGGTATCGCAGAAGTACGGGCTGGTCGGGAAGTACGCCGCCGCGCAGCTCAACCCGGTCGACGGCCGCGGCGTCTACCTGCCGTCGACGCCGCCCGCCGGCGCCACCGCCATCGCGGGCCTGCACGTGTGGAAGGCCAACGACGTGCTGGTCGACGTCCTGCGCGAACGCGGCGCCTTGCTCGCCTTCAGCCGGCTCACCCACAGCTACCCGCACTGCTGGCGCCACAAGACCCCGGTGGCGTTCCGCGCCACCCCGCAGTGGTTCATCTCGATGGACCAGGCCCACCTGCGCCGCGACGCGCTGGCCGCCATCGACACGGTGAAGTGGTACCCCGAATGGGGCAGGGCGCGCATCGCCGGCATGGTGGAGGGGCGCCCGGACTGGACCATCTCGCGCCAGCGCACCTGGGGCGTGCCGATCGCGCTGTTCGTGCACCGCGAGACCGGCGAGCCGCACCCGCGCAGCGTGGCGCTGATGCGCTCGGTCGCCGACCGGGTGGAGCAGGATGGCGTGGATGCGTGGTATGCGCTGGACGCCGTGGAGCTGCTGGGCGACGAGGCGGCCGATTACGAGAAGATCACCGACATCCTCGACGTCTGGTTCGATTCGGGCATCACCCACGAGGCGGTGCTGGCCGCGCGCGGGCTGGGCAAGCCGGCGGACCTGTACCTGGAGGGCTCGGACCAGCACCGCGGCTGGTTCCAGTCCTCGCTGCTCACCGGCGTGGCGATCGACAGGGCGGCGCCCTACCGGCAGTGCCTGACCCACGGCTTCACCGTGGACGAGCACGGCCGCAAGATGTCGAAGTCGCTGGGCAACGGGATCGAGCCGCAGGAGATCATGAAGACCCTGGGCGCGGACATCCTGCGCCTGTGGATCGCCAGCGCCGACTACAGCAACGAGATGTCGCTGTCGCAGGAGATCCTCAAGCGCAATGCCGACGCCTACCGCCGCATCCGCAACACCGCGCGCTTCCTGCTGGGCAACTTGCACGGCTTCGACCCGGCGCGCGACCTGCGGCCGCTGGACGATATGGTGGCGCTGGACCGCTGGATCGTGCACCGCGCCTGGCAGGTGCAGGAAGCGGTCGCCGCGGCGTATGCGAATTACGACTTCGCCGCGGTGGTACAGGCGCTGATGAACTTCTGCAGCGTGGACCTGGGCTCGCTCTACCTCGACGTGACCAAGGACCGGCTGTACACCATGCGCGGGGATTCGCACGGGCGCCGCAGCGCGCAGTCGGCGATGTTCCGCATCGCCGAGGCGTTCGCGCGCTGGATCGCGCCGATCCTGGGCTTCACCGCCGACGAGATGTGGGCCTACATCCCGGGCGAGCGCGCCGGCAACGTGCTGTTCGCCACCTGGTACGACGGGCTGGCGCCGATGCCGGAACATGCGGGCGGCGGCGCCGCGCTGTCCACCACCGACTTCGACCACCTGCTGGCGCTGCGCGAGCAGGTGGCCAGGGCACTGGAGCCGATGCGCGCGGCCGGCGAGATCGGCGCCTCGCTGGAGGCCGAGGTCGAACTGCGCTGCGGCGTGGCCGACCAGAACTGGCTTGCGCCGCTGGCGGACGAGCTGCGCTTCCTGTTCATCAGCGGCGACGTGCAGCTGGTGCCGGACCCCGAGGCCACGGGCGCGATCGGCATTTCCGCCCGCGCCACCGCCAAGCCCAAGTGCGTGCGCTGCTGGCACCACCGCGCCGACGTCGGCGCCGCCGCCGCCCATCCCCTGCTGTGCGGCCGCTGCGTCTCCAACGTGGAAGGCCCCGGCGAGAACCGGCGCTGGTTCTGACCCGACGAGAAGAAACGATGCCCGCATCCCCCAAGCCCAACGCATTGCCCTGGCTGGCCGCCTCGGCGCTGGTCCTCGCGCTCGACCAGTGGTCGAAGGCCTGGGTCCTGAAGACGCTGCCCGAGTTCACCGCGGTGCCGGTGGTGGACGGCTTCTGGAACTGGTACCGCACCTACAACACCGGCGCGGCCTTCAGCTTCCTGGCCGACGCCGGCGGCTGGCAGAAGTGGTTCTTCGTGGCGCTGGCGTTCGCCATCTGCGCGCTGATGGCGTGGATGCTGGCGCGCACCCGGCGCGGCGACTGGCGCCAGGCGCTGCCGCTGGCGCTGGTGATCGGCGGCGCGCTGGGCAACGTGGTGGACCGCTTCCTGCACGGCCACGTGGTCGACTTCATCCAGTGGCACGTGGGCGACCACTACTGGCCGGCCTTCAACATCGCCGACTGCGCGGTGGTCGGCGGCGCCATCGGCATCGGCCTGTTCGGGCTGCTGGCCGGCAAGCCCGCCGCGAAGCGCGGATAATCCGGGCATGGACGTCCTGCTCGCCAACCCCCGCGGCTTCTGCGCCGGCGTCGACCGCGCCATCGAGATCGTCAAGCGCGCGCT
>CAMLJA010000271.1 GCA_946480065.1 uncultured Thermomonas sp.
CCTGGGCACCGGCCTGGGCCCGCGCAGCTACTCGATCATCGAGCAGGGGATGATCTCGCAGGTCATCGACGCCAAGCCCGAGGAGCTGCGCGTCTACCTGGAGGAAGCCGCCGGCATCTCCAAGTACAAGGAGCGCCGCAAGGAAACCGAGACCCGGATCCGCCACACCCGCGAGAACCTGGACCGCCTCAACGACCTGCGCGAGGAAGTCGGCAAGCAGCTCCAGCACCTGGCCCGGCAGGCGAAACAGGCCGAGCAGTACACCGCGATCCAAGCCGAGCGCCGGGTCAAGGACGCCGAATGGAAGGCGCTGGAGTTCCGCGCCCTGGACGCCCGCCTGCAGCGCCTGCGCGAGAAGCTGGCCAGCGAGGAAACCCGGCTGGAGCAGCTGGTGGCCGAGCAGCGCGAGGCCGAGCGCGAGCTGGAAACCGGCCGCGGCCGCCGCGAGTCCGCCAGCGACGCGCTCAACGCCGCGCAGGCGGCGGTCTACCAGGTCGGCGGCACGCTGGCCCGGGTGGAGCAGCAGATCGCCCACCAGCGCGAGCTGTCGGCGCGCCTGCAGCGGGCGCGCGACGAGGCCCAGGCGGCGCTGGCCGAACTGGGCAGCCACATCAGCGGCGACCAGCAGAAACTGGACGTGCTGCGTGCTTCGGTGGCCGAGGCCGAGCCGAAGCTGGCGCAGCTGCAGGCCGACGACGGCGCGCGCCAGGAGGCCTGGCGCGATGCCGAGGCGCGGCTGGCCGACTGGCAGCAGCGCTGGGACGCGCACAGCCGCGAGCAGGCCGAGGCCGCGCGCGCCGGCGACGTGGAGCGCACCCGGATCGAGCACCTGGACCGCCAGGTGCTGGACGCCGACCGCCGCCGCGAGCAGCTGGCGGCCGAGCGCGCCGGGCTGGACGTGGCCGCGCTGGGCCAGGCCTACGCCGCGCTGCAGGCCAGCCACGAACAGCAGAAGGCCGCGCTGGACGGCCTCAACGCCGACGTGGAGGCGCGCAAGCAGGCGCTGGCGGCGCTGCAGGAAGACCAGCGCGGCAAGCAGTCGGAGCTGGCCGAGCTGCGCAAGCAGGCGCAGGCCGCGCGCGGCCGGCTGTCCTCGCTGGAGGCGCTGCAGCACGCCGCGCTGGGCCAGGAGCAGGGCGCCGCCACCCAGTGGCTGCAGGCGCACGGGCTGGACAGCGCCGCCCGCGTGGGCGAGCGCCTGCGGGTGGAGGCGGGCTGGGAGAACGCGGTCGAGGGCGCGCTGGGCCAGCTGATCGAGGCGGTGATCGTGGACGCGCCGGCGGCGCTGGTGGACGCGCTGGGCGAGCTCGGCGAGGGCCGGCTGGCGCTGGTCGCCGCCGAGGCCGACGACGCCCGCTACGCGCCGACTTCGCTGGCGGCGAAGGTGGAGGGCCCGCGCGCGATCCGGCGGCTGCTTTCACGCCTGCACGCGGCCGAGACCCTGGCCGAGGCCCACGCGCTGCAGGCGCGGCTGGGCGAGGGCGAGTCGGTGGTCACCCGCGCCGGCGAGCGGCTGGGCGACGGCTGGGTGCGGGTGGTCCGCTCCGGCGCCGCCAAGCAGGGCGCGCTGCTGCGCGAGAAGGAAATCCAGGCGCTGCGCGCCGGGATCGAGGACCACGTGGCGCGCGAGCGCGCGCTGGAATCGGAACTGGCCGGCCTGCGCGACGCGCTGCTGGCGGCCGAGCAGCAGCGCGAGGACGCCCAGCGCCAGCTCTACATGGCCCACCGCGGCGTCTCCGAACTGGCCGGCCAGCTGCAGGGCCAGCAGGGCCGGCTGGACGCCGCGCGCACCCGCATCGAGCGGATCGACGCCGAGCTGGCGCAGCTGGCCGGCGCGCTGGACGGCGGCCGCGAGCAGGCGCGCGCGGCGCGCCAGCGGGTGGAGGAGGCGGTGGCCCGGATGGGCGAGCTGGAAACCGCGCGCCAGGCGCTGGAGGCGGAGCGCCGTGCGCTTGCCCAGGCCCGCGACGCCGCCCGCAATGCCGCCCGCGAATCGCGCGACGCCGCCCACGCGCTGGCGCTGACGGTGGAGTCGCAGCGCGCCCAGATCGTCGCGCTGGCGCAGGCGCTGGACCGCATGGGCGGGCAGCGCGGGCAGCTGGATTCGCGGCTGGGCGACCTGGCCGCGCAGCTGGCCGACGGCGACGCCCCGGTCAGGGCGCTGGAGGACGAGCGCCAGGCCGCGCTGGCCGAACGCGTGCGCACCGAGAAGGAACTGGCCGCGGCGCGCTCGGCGCTGGAGGGCATCGACAACGAGCTGCGCGGCTTCGAGCAGGTCCGCCAGCAGCGCGACGCGCAGGCGCTCGCGCAGCGCGAGGCGATCGGCCAGCGGCGGCTGGAGCAGCAGGCGCTGGCGCTGAAGGCCGAGCAGTTCGCCGCCGCCGTGGCCGAGGCCGGCTTCGCGATGGACGAGGTGGTCAACGGCCTGGCGGACGACGCCGATCCCGCCGCCTGGGAGAAGGCGGTGGCCGACTTCGACGCCCGCCTGCGCCGGCTGGAGCCGGTCAACCTGGCCGCCATCGCCGAGCACGCCGAGGCCGCGCAGCGCAAGGAATACCTGGACGCGCAGGACGCCGACCTCACCGCCGCGCTGGACACCCTGGAAGAGGCGATCCGCAAGATCGACCGCGAGACCCGCGGCCGCTTCAAGGACACCTTCGACCGCGTCAACGCCGGCGTGCAGGAGCTGTACCCGCGCCTGTTCGGCGGCGGCCACGCCTACCTCGAGCTCACCGGCGAGGACCTGCTCGACACCGGCGTCACGATCATGGCGCGCCCGCCGGGCAAGCGCGTGTCCAGCATCTCCCTGCTGTCCGGTGGCGAGAAGGCGATGACCGCGGTGGCGCTGGTGTTCGCGATCTTCCGCCTCAACC
>CAMLJA010000272.1 GCA_946480065.1 uncultured Thermomonas sp.
GCGCGAAGGCATGATCGCGGTGCTGTCGGTGAAGGTGCCGGACCCCAGCTTCTCCAGCCAGACCAAGGAAAAGCTCGTCTCATCTGATGTGAGACCAGTCGTCGAGGGCATCTTCTCCGCCCGCCTGGAGGAGTTCCTGCAGGAAAACCCCAACGAGGCCAAGGCGATCGCCGGCAAGATCGTCGACGCCGCCCGTGCCCGCGAGGCCGCCCGCAAGGCCCGCGACCTCACCCGCCGCAAGGGCGCGCTGGACATCGCCGGCCTGCCGGGCAAGCTGGCCGACTGCCAGGAGAAGGATCCGGCGCTGTCGGAACTGTTCATCGTCGAGGGTGATTCGGCCGGCGGCTCCGCCAAGCAGGGCCGCAACCGCAAGACCCAGGCGATCCTGCCGCTGAAGGGCAAGATCCTCAACGTCGAGCGCGCGCGCTTCGACCGCATGCTCGCTTCCGCGGAAGTCGGGACGCTGATCACCGCGCTCGGCACCGGCATCGGCAAGGACGAGTACAACCCGGACAAGCTGCGCTACCACCGCATCATCCTGATGACCGACGCCGACGTCGACGGCTCGCACATCCGCACGTTGCTGCTGACGTTCTTCTACCGGCAGATGCCGGAGCTGATCGAGCGCGGCCACATCTACATCGGCCTGCCGCCGCTGTACAAGATCAAGCAGGGCAAGAACGAGCTGTACCTGAAGGACGACGCGGCGCTGGATGCCTACCTGGCCAACAACGCGGTCGATGGCGCCCAGCTGGTGCCCGCGGACGGCGAACCGGCGATCGAGGGCGCGGCGCTGGAATCGCTGCTGCTGGCCTACGCGCGCGCGCGCGAGGCGATTGGCCGCAACACCCACCGCTACGACCCGCGGGTGCTGGAAGCGCTGATCGACTTCACGCCGCTCGACGCGGCATCGCTGGCCGCGCACACCGACGAGCCGCATGAACTCGAGGCGCTGGCCGCCAGGTTGAACCGCGGCGGGCTGGGCAAGCCGCGTTACGCGCTGGCCGTGCAGGCCGCCACCGAGGAGCGCCCGGGGGCACTGCTGGTCACCCGCAGGCACATGGGCGAGGAACTGATCCAGGTGCTGCCGCTCTCCAGCTTCGAGCATGGCGACCTGAAGCCGCTGCGCGACGCGGCCGCGGCCCTGCACGGGCTGGTGCGCGAGGGCGCGCGGATCCAGCGCGGCAACCGCGCGCAGGCGGTGGCCAGCTTCGCCGAGGCGCAGACCTGGCTTCTCGAGGAAGCCAAGAAGGGCCGGCAGATCCAGCGCTTCAAGGGCCTGGGCGAAATGAACCCGGAACAGCTGTGGGACACCACGGTGAACCCGGAGACGCGGCGCCTGCTGCAGGTGCGGATCGAGGACGCGGTGGCCGCCGATGCGATCTTCAGCACCCTGATGGGCGACGTGGTCGAGCCTCGCCGCGAATTCATCGAGGACAACGCGCTGCGTGTGGCCAACCTCGACGTCTGAGGTACGCGCAGCCGGTATCGCGCTCCCCGCCCCGGGGCAACGGGGGCTGAAGGCCGGCCACGCGCCGGCGCCGATTGACGCCGCCTTCAACCGGCGGCGCTTACAACGGTTCCCTGTCCCCCGTCCGGAGCTCGACATGAAACTCAAGGCCCTTCTGCTGGGCGCCGCCATCGCGGCCGCGCTCGCCGCCTGTTCCACCACCACCTCGCCGACCGGCCGCAGGCAGGTCGTGGGTGTCTCGGAGGCGCAGCTGGCGCAGATGGGCGAGCAGGCGTTCGCCCAGGCCAAGCAGCAGAAGGCGCAGTCGCGCGACAGCCACCAGACGGCCTACGTGGGCTGCGTGGTCAACGCCATCGTGCGCCAGCTGCCGGCCGACTGGCGCCAGCTGCGCTGGGAATACGCGCTGTTCCAGGACCCCGAGGCGAACGCCTGGGCGCTGCCCGGCGGCAAGGTCGGCGTCTACACCGGCATCTTCAAGGTGGCGCGCAACCAGGACCAGCTGGCCGGCGTGATCGCGCACGAGATCGGGCACGTGGTCTCCCACCACCACAACGAGCGCATCACCCGCCAGCAGGGCGCCTCCACCGGCCTGCAACTGCTGTCCGCGATCGTCGGGTCGCGCTACGGCGAGGGCGTGGGCAACGCGGTGGCCCAGGGTGGCAGCATCGCCGCCCAGGCCGGCTTCCTGCTGCCCAACTCGCGGGTGCAGGAAAGCGAGGCCGACGTGGTCGGCCAGCAGCTGATGGCCAAGGCGGGCTTCGATCCGCGCGGCGCGGTGACGCTGTGGCAGAACATGGCGGCGGCGGGCGGCGCGCGCCCGCCGGAGTGGCTCTCGACCCACCCCGACCCGGCCTCGCGCCTGCGCGAACTGGACGCCCGCGCCGATACCCTGGTGCCGGTCATGCAGGCTGCCCGGAGGGCGGGCAACACGCCCCGTTGCCAGTAGCTTAACGGCCGCCGGGCGCACGCTTCCGGCACGGGCCAAGCGCGGGACCTTTCTGTTAGGGTTCCAACCCTTCGCCGCACGTCCCGGCAGCCCCACCGACAGCGAGGTCCCCATGAACCGTCATCGTCCCCTTTCCCTCGCCGTGGCCGCCGCGCTCGGCATGCTGGCGCTGGCGCCGGTGGTGCACGCCCAGAGCGTCCCGCGCGCGCCTTCGGCCGAGGCCCGGGTCGACGTGCGCGAAGAAGTCGGACGGCAGGTCACCAACGTCCAGCGGGAGGGCGCCAGCGAGCGTCCGCGGCGGGGCAAGCGCGCCGCCGAGGCGCAGGAGCAGAAGGCGCCCGAGCTCTACCCGGATGCCAAGCGCAAGGCGCCCGAGGCGACCGCCTCGGGCAAGACCCTCAAGCAGCTGCAGGCCCTGCAGGAGCTCTACGAAAAGCAGGACATGGCCGGCG
>CAMLJA010000273.1 GCA_946480065.1 uncultured Thermomonas sp.
CGCCTCGCCCTGGCGCAGCACGTGGCGGAGGTTGGACAGCGCGCGGACGGACACGGGCACGGCGGCCTGGTGCATGGACAGCGACATGGCGGGCTCCTGCGTGGACGGGTGCGGCAGTGTACGCACGCGGCCGGCGCGGGCATCATCGGCGCCAGCCACCGGAACCGCGCCATGACCGACTGGACCCGCCTGATCCGCGACACCCCCGACTTCCCGCGCGCCGGGGTGCTGTTCAAGGACATCATGCCGATGCTGGCCGACGCCTCCGCGTTCGCGGCGGCGATCGACGCACTGGCCGCGCCGTGGCGCGGCGCGCGCGTGGACGCGGTGCTGGCGATCGAATCGCGCGGCTTCCTGCTCGGCGCGCCGCTCGCGCGCGAACTGGAGGCCGGGCTGGTGCCGGTGCGCAAGCCGGGCAAGCTGCCCGGGCCGCTGCTGGAGGCGCGCTACGCGCTGGAGTACGGCGAGGACATCCTGCAGGTGCAAGCGGGCGCGGTCGCGCCCGGCGCGCGGGTGCTGCTGGTGGACGACGTGCTGGCCACCGGCGGCACCCTGCTGGCGGCGCATGCGCTGGCGCGCCGGCTGGGCGCGGACATCGTGGGCGCCGGCGTGCTGCTGGAGATCGCCGCGCTGGGCGGCCGCGCGCGCTGGGGCGACCCGGCGCCGCTGCGCGCGGCGCTGGTGGCCTGAGCCGCGGCGCGGGTCAGCGCGCCTCGTCCACCTTGTGCAGCCACGCCAGCAGGCCGGCGAAATAGGCCTGCTGGTCGTCGTACATCGCCATGTGGCCGCCGTTGGGCAGGTACAGGAAGTCGCCGCGGGGGAAGCGGCCCGCCATCATCCGCATCCACTTCGGATCCATGGTGTCGTGCTCGGCGCCGATCACCAGCGTGGGCACGGGGATCTTCGCGAGGTCGTCGGTGCGGTCCCAGTCCACCAGGATGCCGCTGGCACCCATTTCGCTGGGGCCCTGCATCGGCACGTACACGGCCTTGTTGATGTGGCGGCCGAACGCACGCAGCACCGGCTCCGGCCACTGCGCCATCGGCCGGCGCAGGAAATGGGCCTCGTAGAACGGCACCAGCAGTTCCTCGTAGCGCGGGTCATCGTAGCGCTTGGCCGCCTCCAGCGCCAGGATCTCCTTCAGCGCCGCCTGGTCCATCCGCGGCATCAGCACCTCGTGCGCGTAGCGGTTGTACGCCGGGATGCTGGACATCATGTTGGAGACCACCAGGCCCTTGAGGTGCTGCGGGTACTTCAGCGCGTACTCCATGCCGAGGATGCCGCCCCAGGAGTGGCCGAGCAGGAAGAAGTTGTCGCGGTCCAGGCCCAGGGCCTGGCGCACCTGCTCCACCTCCTCGACGTAGTGGTCGATGCTGAGGAACGGCGTCATGTCCTTGGGCTGGTCGCTGTAGTACGAGCCCAGCTGGTCGTAGTAGTAGTACTCGATGCCGTCGGCCGGCAGGAAGCTGTCGAACGCCTCGAACGCCTCGTGGGTGCCGCCCGGCCCGCCGTGCAGCAGCAGCACCTTGATGCGGGGGTTGTGGCCGACGCGCTTGGTCCACACCCGGAAGTCGCCCTGCGGGGTATGGATGGGGATCATCCGCACGCCGCCGGACCAGGCGTCCCCGCCGGTGGCGGCGTGGTAGCTGGCCAGCGTGGGCGGCTCCCCGGCGAAGGCGGCGCCCGCGAAGGCGGCGAAGGCGGACAGCAGCAGGACGGCAAGGCGGCGATGCATGGCGGTTTCCCCGGCGGACCGGCGGCCACTGTAAGCCCGATGCGGCGGTGCAGCGCGCTCCACGGCCGGCGCCAGCCGCGCTAGGCTAGGCCGACCCCGCTCCCCGTGCGCGCCGATGCTGCGTCCCGCCAAGCCCGACAACGAAGCAGAGCGCCTGGCCGCGCTGCAGCGGTACCGCATCCTGGACACGCCGCCGGAATCCCGCTTCGACGACCTGGTGGCGATCGCCGCGGCGATCTGCGGCATGCCGATGGGTTCGGTTTCGCTGATCGACGACGACCGCCAGTGGTTCAAGGCGCGGCTGGGGCTGGAGGACGCGGAGACGCCCCGCGACACCGCGTTCTGCGCGCACGCGATCCTGGAGCCCGACAAGGTGATGGTGGTGCCGGACGCGCGCGCCGACGCGCGCTTCCGCGACAACCCCTTCGTGACCGGCGCCCCCGGCATCCGCTTCTACGCCGGCGCGCCGCTGCTCAGCGCGGACGGCCTGCCGCTGGGCACGCTGTGCGTGATGGACCGCCAGCCGCGCGAGCTGGCGACCTACCAGCAGGAGGCGCTGGACGCGCTGTCGCGCCAGGTCGCCGCGCTGCTGGAACTGCACCGCGTCAGCAGCGAGCTGCAGCTGCAGTTGCAGGACCGCGGCTGGTACGAACGCAAGCTGCACGACTACGCGGAGGCGCTGGAAGCGCAGAACGCCGAGCTCAGCGAGCAGGTGCGCTCGGACGCGCTGACCGGGCTGGCCAACCGGCGCGCGCTGGTGGCCGCGCTGGAGGACGCTCTCGGCGCCGGGCGCCTGCCGCTGTGCCTGGCGCTGGTGGACATCGACCACTTCAAGTCGGTCAACGACACCCACGGCCACGCCGCCGGCGACGCGGTGCTGGTGCAGGTGGCCGACACCCTGCGCGCCAGCGCCGCCGGCCACGGGCTGCTGGCGCGCCACGGCGGCGAGGAATTCGCGTGGCTGCTGCCTGGCGTGGACCTGGCGCAGGCGCGGCTGCAGTGCGACTTCCTGCGCGAGGCGGTGGCCTTCGCCTCCGGCGCGCTGCCGGTGACGGTCAGCGTGGGGCTGGCCGAGGCGCGCGCCGGCGACGGCCTGGCCACGCTGA
>CAMLJA010000274.1 GCA_946480065.1 uncultured Thermomonas sp.
AGCTGACCAGCGGCTCGCAGCGCACCGAGGCGCACGCGTTCTACCGCGCCTGCGGTTACGGCGACGGCACCGTGCGCTTCGTCAAGCCGCTGGGCTCGGCCTGAGCGGAGCCGCCGCTACCGCGCCGGCGCGCCGGCGCGTCCCGGGCAGCCCCAATTGAGGATCGGGGTGCCCGCCGGCAGCACCCGCCGGAACAGCGCCACGCTGCCGGCCTTCGGGTTCACCACCACCGGCGCGGCCGCGGCCTGCAGCAGCGGCAGGTCGGCGCTGCTGTCCGAGTAGGCGCGCGCCACCGGGCCGGTGAAGCCGGCCTCGCGCAGCATCTTCATCTTCATCGCGTGGTGGCAGTGGCGCACCGCGACCACCCCGCCCAGCCGCGGCCCCACCAGGGTCCCAACAACGGGCACGTCCTCGTGCGCCACGAAGGACAGGATCGCGCGCGCCAGCTCGGGCGGCGCGCCGGTGGCCACCACCACCCGGTCGCCGGCCTGGCGGTGGCCGTGCAACACCGCCAGCGCCAGCGGCAGCAGGCGCGCGCGGATGCCGGCGGCGTGCCCGGCGACGTAGCGGTCGATCAGCGCATCGAGGTCGCGCGGCGCGTGCAGGCCCACGGTGCCGGCCCAGACGAAGGCCGAGATCCCGGCGCGGCGGGTGGGCAGGAACGCCACCATCGGCCCGGCCACCGGGGCCAGCAGCAGCGCCAGCAGCAGCCGCCACCACGCGCGTCCGATCAGCCACTTGAACAGGTGGCTGCCGGAATCGCCGTCGTACAGGGTGTGGTCGAAGTCGAACACCACCAGCGGGGCGTCGTCGCGGGGCGACGGGTACGCCTGGCTTCCGCGGACGCTCACGCGAACAGCGCCCGCAGCGCGGCGCCCGGGTCGGGCTGGCGCATGAACGCCTCGCCGACCAGGAACGCATGCACCCCGGCGCCGCGCATCCGGGCCACGTCGGCCGGCGCCAGGATCCCGCTCTCGGTCACCAGCACGCGGTCGGCCGGCACCATCGGCTGCAGGTCCAGCGTGGCCTGCAGCGAGACCTCGAACGTCTTCAGGTTGCGGTTGTTGATGCCCAGCAGGCGCGCGGGCACCGGCAGCGCCCGCTCCAGCTCGTCCAGGTCGTGCACTTCCACCAGCACGTCCATACCCAGCTCGGCGGCCACGAAGGCGAACTCGGACAGCCGCGCGTCGTCCAGCGCGGCGGCGATCAGCAGCACGCAGTCGGCCCCCAGCGCGCGCGCCTCGTACAGCTGGTAGGCGTCGACGACGAAGTCCTTGCGCAGCACCGGCAGCGCGCAGGCCGCGCGCGCCTGGCGCAGGTAGTCGTCGCTGCCCTGGAAGAAGTCGACGTCGGTCAGCACCGACAGGCAGGCCGCACCGCCGGCGGCGTAGCTGCGGGCGATGGCGGCAGGGTCGAAGTCGGGGCGGATCACGCCCTTGCTGGGGCTGGCCTTCTTCACCTCGGCGATCACCGCCGGCCGGCCGGCGCGGATCGTGGCGTCGATGGCGTCGGCGAAGCCGCGCGCCGGCGGCGCGGACGCGGTCCGGGTCTTGAGCTCGAACAGCGAGACGCGCTCGCGGCGCTCGGCGACTTCCTCGTGCTTGCGGCGCAGGATGGCGTCGAGGATGGTGCTCATGCGCCCTCCCCGGCCAGCGCACGGGTGGTGGCCACGAACGCGTCCAGCCGCTCGCGCGCGGCGCCGCTGGCGATCGCCTGGCGCGCGCGGGCCACGCCGTCGCGGATGTCCTCGGCCACGCCCGCGGCGTACAGCGCGGCGCCGGCGTTGTAGGCCACGATCTCGCGCGGCAGCCCGGCGCGGTTCTCCAGCGCCTGCAGCACCATCGCCTTCGACTGGCCGGCGTCGGCCACGCGCAGGTTGCGGCTGTGCGCCATGGCGATGCCGAAGTCCTCGGGGTGCAGCTCGTATTCGCGCACCTTGCCGTCGCGCAGCTCGCCGACCAGCGTGCCCGCGCCCAGCGACAGTTCGTCCATGCCGTCGCGCCCCCACACCACCAGCGCGCGCTCGGCGCCCAGCGCCTGCAGCACGCGCACCTGGATGCCGACCAGGTCGGGGTGGAACACGCCCATCAGGATCCCGGGCGCAGCGGCCGGGTTGGTCAGCGGCCCCAGGATGTTGAATAGCGTGCGCACGCCCATCTCGCGCCGCACCGGGGCCACCACCTTCATCGCCGGGTGGTGGACCGGCGCGAACATGAAGCCGATGCCGCAGCGCGCGATGCACTCGGCCACCTGCGGCGGCTGCAGTTCGATCGCCGCGCCGAGCGCCTCCAGCACGTCGGCGCTGCCGGATTTCGAGGACACGCTGCGGTTGCCGTGCTTGGCCACCTTGGCGCCGGCCGCCGCGGCCACGAACATGCTGGCGGTGGAGATATTGAAGGTGTGTGCGCCGTCGCCGCCGGTGCCCACGATGTCCACCAGGTGGGTGCGGTCGGCCACGTCCACCGGCAGCGCGAACTCGCGCAGCACGGTGGCGGCCGCGGCGATCTCGTCCACCGTCTCCTTCTTGACCCGCAGGCCGGTCAGGATGGCCGCGGTCATCACCGGGCTGACCTCGCCGCGCATCACCTGGCGCATCAGGTCGACCATCTCGTCGAAGAAGATCTCGCGGTGCTCGATGGCGCGCTGCAACGCGTCCTGCGGCGTGAAGGGCATCGGCTGGGCCTCCGGTGGTCGTCCGGCGCTCACGTGCGCGCCAGGAAATTGCGCAGCAGCGCATGGCCGTGCTGGGTGAGGATGGACTCGGGGTGGAACTGCACGCCCTCCACCGGGTGCGCGCGGTGGCGCAGGCCCATGATCTCCT
>CAMLJA010000275.1 GCA_946480065.1 uncultured Thermomonas sp.
ATCATCATGTCGATCTCGCAGATCAGCGAAACCCTGTTCATCCTGACCATCCCGTTCTTCCTGAAGCGCTTCGGGATCAAGACGGTGATGACCATCAGCATGCTGGCCTGGTTCCTGCGCTTCGGGCTGTTCGCCTACGGCGACCCGGGCCCGGGCCTGTGGATGATCGTGATGTCGTGCATCGTCTACGGCATGGCGTTCGACTTCTTCAACATCTCCGGCTCGCTGTTCGTCGAGCAGCAGAGCGACCCGCGCATCCGCGCCAGCGCGCAGGGGCTGTTCATGCTGATGACCAACGGCGTGGGCGCGGTGCTCGGCAGTTCGATCAGCGGCTGGATGATCGACCGCTGGTTCACCGACGCCGCCGGGGTCAAGGACTGGCACGGCATCTGGACCACCTTCGCGCTGTACGCGCTTGCCATGGCGGTGGCCTTCGTGCCGCTGTTCCGGCTCCGCCACGACCCGCACAAGGCGGTCCCCGCGCACGGCGCGGCCGACGTGGGCAACCCCTGAGCATGGCGCGCGTCGCGGTGGTCGGTTCGTTCAACGTCGACCACGTCTGGCGGGTCCCGGCGCTGCCCGCCGCGGGCGCCACCCTGGGCGGCGACTACGCCACCGGCCCGGGCGGCAAGGGCTTCAACCAGGCCACCGCCGCGCGCCGCGCGGGCGCCGCCACCAGCTTCGCCTGCGCCCTGGGCGACGACCCGGCCGCCCAGCTGGCGCGCGCGCTGGCCGCGGCCGACGGCATCGACCTGCGCGAGCAGGCCTGCGACGCGCCCACCGGCACGGCGGGCATCTACGTGGACGCGCAGGGCCGCAACTGCATCGTCATCGGCGCAGGCGCCAACGCGCGGCTTCAGGCCGGCTTCGTCGAACGCTCGCTGCAGGCGCTGGACGACGTGGCCGTCGTGCTGGTGCAGCTCGAATCCCCGCTGGACGCGGTGGCCGCGGCCCTGCGCGCCGCCCGCGCCCGCGGCGCGCTGGGCATCCTCAACCCGGCGCCGGCGAACGCGGCGGTTCCGGGCGCGCTGCTGGAGCTGGCCGGCCTGCTGACCCCGAACGAAACCGAGTTCGCCGCGCTGCTGGGCCGCCACGTGGGCGAGCGGATCGAAGCCGACGCCGTATCCGGGCTCGACCAGGCGCGCTTGCACGCGCTGTGCCGGGCGCTGGGCCACGACAGCACGGTGGTGGTCACCCTGGGCGCCAGCGGCTGCTTCGTGTCGCACGCCGAGGGCGCGCTACGCGGCGACGACGCGCCGTATTACCGCGTGGGCGCCGAGCCCGCCCGCGCGGTGGACACCACCGGCGCCGGCGACGCCTTCAACGGCGCGCTGGCGGCATCGCTGGCGCTGCAGCCGGGCGCCGCGTTCGCCGCGCACGTGCGCTTCGCCACCCGCTACGCCGGCCAGTCCACCGAGCGCGAGGGCGCCGCGCTGGCCATGCCCCGGCTCGACGCCCGCCAGGCCTCGCCGCCGGGCGGCTGAACCGGCGGGCGCGCGGCGGGCGGCCGCTAGAATGCCGCCATGCGCATCGGCCCCCACGCCATCGAACCGAAGGTGATCCTCGCGCCCATGGCGGGCGTGACCGACAAGCCGTTCCGGCTGCTGTGCAAGCGGCTGGGCGCTGGCCTTGCGGTGTCGGAGATGACCACCTCCGACCCGCGCTTCTGGCATACCGCCAAGTCGCTGCACCGCATGGACCACGTGGGCGAGCCCGATCCGGTCAGCGTGCAGATCGCCGGCACCGTGCCCGAAGTGATGGCCGAGGCCGCGCGCTTCAACGTCGACCACGGCGCGCAGATCATCGACATCAACATGGGCTGCCCGGCCAAGAAGGTGTGCAACGCCTGGGCCGGCAGCGCGCTGATGCGCGAGCCGGCGCTGGTGGCGCGCATCGTCGAGGCGGTGGTGCGGGCGGTGGACGTGCCGGTGACGCTCAAGATCCGCACCGGCTGGGATGCCGACCATCGGAACGCGCCGGAGATCGCCCGCATCGCCGAAGCCGCGGGCATTGCCGCGCTGGCCATCCATGGCCGCACCCGCGACCAGCAGTACGCCGGTACCGCCGAATACGACACCATCGCCGCGGTCAAGGCGAGGCTGGCCATCCCGGTGGTCGCCAACGGCGACATCGACTCGCCGCGCAAGGCCGCCTTCGTGCTGGAGCGGACCGGCTGCGACGCGGTGATGATCGGCCGCGCCGCGCAGGGCCGGCCTTGGCTACCCGGCCACGTGGCGCACTACCTCGCCACCGGCGAGGAGCTGCCGGAGCCGTCGCCGGGCGCCGTGCGCGACATCCTGCTGGGCCACCTGCACGCGCTGCACGGGTTCTACGGCGAAGAGGCCGGCGTGCGCATCGCCCGCAAGCACCTGGGCTGGTATGCGAAGGACCGGCCGGAGAACGCGGCCTTCCGCGCGGTGGTCAACCGCGCGCAGACCGCCGGCGAGCAGCTGCGGCTGACCCGCGACTACTTCGACGCGCTGGCCGCGGGCGTGGCCCCGGCGCTGCCGGCGGCGGCCTGAGACCGCACCGGCCGCGGCCGCTTAACGCCAACGCAACACCCGGCGCCGGACGGATGGCGCAAGATGCACGCCGGCCCGCATCGCTGTATCATGCGCACCCATCTTTTCATCCGAATACAAGGATGAATCACTCAACAGGAGCCGCGATGTCCAGCTACCTCTTCACCTCCGAATCGGTCTCCGAGGGCCATCCGGACAAGATCGCCGACCAGATCTCGGACGCGGTGCTCGACGCCATCCTGGCGCAGGACAAGCGCGCCCGCGTGGCCTGCGAGA
>CAMLJA010000276.1 GCA_946480065.1 uncultured Thermomonas sp.
CGCCAGACCGGCATGGTGGTCGCCATCGAACTGCATCCGGAGGGCGGCAACGACGAGGACGGCCACGCGGTGGAGATCGCCGGCCGCCGCGGCCTGCGCATGTACCGCGCGGCGATGGACGCCGGCGCGCTGCTGCGCCCGCTGGGCGACGTGCTGTACTGGATGCCGCCCTACTGCATCGACGACCCGCAGCTCGACCTGCTGGCCACGGCCACCGCCGCCGCGCTGGAGCAGGCCCTGCCATGCGCCTGACCCGCAGCTTCGTCGACCTGCCGCTGGCGCCCGGCACCGAGGTCGCGCTGCCCGCGGACGCCGCCGCGCACCTGGTCCGCGTGCTGCGCCTGCAGCCGGGCGATGCCTGCGTGCTGTTCAACGGCGACGGCCACGACTATGACGCGCGGCTGGTCGCCGCGGGCAAGCGCGAGGCGCGCGCCGAGATCATCGCCGCGCGCCCGGTGGCGAACGAATCGCCGCTGCGGATCACCCTGCTGCAGGGCATCGCCCGCGGCGAGAAGATGGACTGGATCCTGCAGAAGGCCACCGAACTGGGGGTGGCCCGGATCGTGCCGGTCGAAAGCGAACGCAGCGAGGTGAAGCTGGACGCCGCGCGCGCGGAGAAGCGCCTGGCGCACTGGCGCGAGGTGGTGGTGTCGGCCTGCGGGCAGAGCGGGCGCGCGAGCATCCCCGAGGTGGCCGCGCCGCAGCCGCTGGCCCGGGGCGCTGCGCGGCGCGAAGGCCGCGGCTTCCTGCTCGATCCGTTCGCGACGCGCACGCTGTCTTCGCTGCGCGACGCGCCGTTCGCCGCCTGCACGCTGGCCGTCGGCCCCGAGGGCGGCTGGTCGCCGCGCGACCGCGAGCAGCTGCTGGCGGCCGGTTACGAAGGCCTGCGCCTGGGCCCGCGGGTGCTGCGAACGGAAACCGCGGGGATCGCCGCGATCAGCGCGCTGCAGGCGCTCTGCGGCGACCTGGGCTGAAGCGGGCGAGGGAACGCGCGAAGTCGCGCGGCGGCGGTCAGGCCGCCATCGCCTCGACGATGCGCTCTTCCAGGGCGGCAAGATCCGGCAGCAGCGCATCGTCCTCGTTCAGGCGCACTTTCGCGAGCACGCCCGGCGGAAGCGCGTCGGCGTCGGCCGCATCGGCCGACAGCGCGGCCTCGGTCACCGTCACCAGGCGCGGGAAGCCCTGGGTCAGCAGCGCGAAATACGGATGCTTCTGGTCGCCGCCCAGGGCCTTGAGCACGATCACCTTGCTGCCCAGCCCGCCCTGGTCCTCGGCGATCCCCGCGAAGCGCGAGAACGCCACCAGCGGCAGCTGCCAGCCGCGCCAGCGGATGCGGCCCAGCAGCCAGTCGGGCGCGCCGGCCACGGCGTCCGGCTCGGCGTAGGAGAGCACTTCGGCGATGGTCGCGTTCGGCAGCAGCAGGCGCGCGTCGGCCACCTGGATCAGCACGCCGCGGATGATGGTCTGGTTGTCGTCGGACATGGTGGACCTCAGGCCTTCGCGGGCCAGCGTTGGAGCAGGCGGTGGGGCAATTCGGCGATCGCCGCCGCCGCGCCGCCGCGGGCCGCCAGCGCATTGCTGGCAGTGGGGTCGAAGCAATTCGCCGCGGACTGGCCCAGCGCCAGCCCGCCGGCCAGCGACAGCGCCAGGGCGCGGTCGACCAGCGCGGGATCGGCGCCGCTGAGCAGCAGCAGCGCGCTGTCGGTCGCGGGCAGCGCGGCGAACCCGGGCTCCCCGGCACACGCAGCGAACACCAGCCCGGCCGGCGCGGCGGTCACGTCCAGTCCGTCCGGCATCACGTGCACCACCCCGGCCTGCAGCGGGTCGCCGGCCTGCGCCAGCACCACGCGCATCTGGCTGGCGCGCTGCATCTGCCGCACCAGCTTGTCGTACTGCCCGCCCTCGATCCGCTGCCGCAGCACCAGCGGGCGCGGGAAGCCGACCGGCAGGCCACCGAGCAGCTGCCGCACCGCATCGGGGCCGCCCACGCCGGCCGCGACCGCGACCGCCCCGGTGGCGGCCGCCGCGGCCATGCGCGGGCCGGCGCCCGGCACGTCCGGCATCGCCGCGACCTGGCGCTGCAGCGCGTCCATGTCGGCCCTGAAGCGCGCGTCCTCGTCGACCGCGGGTGCTGCCGCGGCGGGCCGGACCGGCGGCAGCACGTCCTGGTGGCCGTGCAGCTTGGCGTCCAGGTGGCGCGCCCAGCGCGCGGCCTCCCAGCCTTCGCGCCGCGCCGCCACCTCGGCATCCTCGAACATCACTTCGATCGCCGGATCCCCGAGCACGCCGTCGAAGCGCTCCAGCAGCTGTTCCACGGCCGGATCGAGCACCACCACCAGCACCCCGGGCGCGGCCGCGCGGACGTCGGCCTCGGTGGCGGCGGCCGGGTCCAGCAGCGCCGCCAGGTCGGCGCCGGCTTGCGCCAGGGCGGCCTGCGTGCGGTCGCGCGCGGTGCCGGGGCGCGCGAGCAGGACGACGCGCCGGTCGCTCATTGGCCCTGGCCGTCGCCCGCGCGCTCGAGCCCCAGCAGCTCGAACACGTTGCGCAGGAGCTCGGCCTCCTGGTACGGCTTGCCCAGGTAGCGTTCGACCCCGAGCTGCATCGCGCGCTCGCGGTGCTTCTCGCCGGTACGGGAGGTGATCATGATGATCGGCACGTCGCGCAGGCGCGGGTCCGCCTTCATCGCCGTGGCGAGCTCGTAGCCGTCCATGCGCGGCATCTCGATGTCGAGCAGCATCAGGTCGGGCACGCGATCGGCCATGCGTTCCAGCGCGTCGAGGCCGTCCTTCGC
>CAMLJA010000277.1 GCA_946480065.1 uncultured Thermomonas sp.
GGGGGGCGGGGGGGCGGGGTCCCCCCCAGCCCGCGGGCGCCGCGCTGGCGCTGGCCGTGGGCCGGGGGCGCGGGGGGGGCGGGGGGGGCCGCGGGGGCCGCCACCGGCGGCGTCATCGAGGCCACCACTGTGCGCGGATTCGCCGGCGCCGGGGCGGCGCCAATCGGCATGTCCAGCGGCGCGGCATTGCCGCCGCCCGTCGCCAGGTGTTCGCGGGTGGCGATCCAGGCGGGGATGGCGAGCGACAGCGTGAGCAGGATGTAGACCAGCCGGCGGCCGATCTGCTCGGCCCACCACTGCGCCTTCGGGGTGTGGGTGCGGCTGACCAGGCGCGAGGGCTCCACCGGCCCCACGTCGATCGCCTCCATCATCGGGGCAGTCAGCAGCCCCAGCAGGCGCGAATAGCTGCGCACCTGGCCGCGGACGAACACCGGGGCGCCCAGGCGCGCCCAGTCCTCGGCCTCGAGCGAGCGCACCACCCGGGCCGGCATGTGCAGCCGGGCGGCGACCTCGTCCACGCCAAGGCCGGCGGCCTCGCGCGCGCGCCGCAGGCGTTCCCCGCAACCTGCGGGCATGGCGTGGGAGGCATCGGAGTGCGGGGTGGTCATTGCGAGCGGGGAACCTTGACGGCACCGGCCGGAAGTGCCTGCAGCCTGTGAAGGTAGCGTGCAGAGGCGGCAGTATCGCCGAGTTTCATCTCGATTTGTGACGCCAGTTGCAATCCCTGCGGATCCATTGGCGCAACGGCCAGCCAGCGCTCGGCGAAAGCGCGCGCCTCGAGATGGCGGCCGCGGGAATATTCCAGTTTCGCCATGCCGGCCAGGGCGGCGATGTTGACCGGCTCGATGTCGAGCGCGCGCCGCCAGCTGGCTTCGGCGGCGTCCGCCTGGCCGGCCCGGCTGGCGCATTTGCCGGCGTTCGCCAGCGCGGCCACCGGCGTGGGGTAGTCCGGGTCGGCCAGCGCCCGTTCGAACCAGGCCAGCGATTCGCCCGGGCGGCCGTTCGCGCACAGCCAGGTGCCGTAGTTGTTGGCGTGGATGCCGCTGGACGGCGCCAGCGTGACCGCCTTCTGGTAATACCCGCCTGCCTCCCGGGCGCTGCCGCGCGCGTCCAGCACCATGGCCATCATCGCGTTGGCGTCGGCGGAGGACGGCGCCAGCTTCAGGGCGCGCGCCGCGCTGGCCTGCGCCTCGGGCAGGCGCCCCTGGCGGTACTGGGACTGCGCGGCCGCGATCAGCTGGGGTTCGCTGGCCGACTTGCGGCCGCCCTTGTCGCTGAAGTCGTAGACCGGCGCGACCTGGGTGGCCTCGCCGCGGTCCGCGTTCGGACGCACGAACGTGAGGCGGTTGGTCAGCGAGCAGCCCGCGATGGCGATGCACGCGACAGCCAGCAGCAGGCGCGCCTCAGGCCGCATCGTGCACCCCGCCCGCCTGCAGCAGCTTGCGGTGCTCGGCCTGGCGCCGCGTGCGGTCCATCACCTGCCCCTTGAGCTGGCCGCAGGCGGCGTCGATGTCGTCGCCGCGGGTGCGCCGCACCGGGGCGATCATCCCGGCGTTGTTGAGCAGCTTCTGGAACGCGCGGATGGCCTCGTCGCCCGGCCGCTCGAAGCGGGTGCCGGGGAACGGGTTGAACGGGATCAGGTTGACCTTGGCCGCGTCCTTCATCTGCACCCGGCGGTCGAACTCGCGCATCAGCTGCAGCAGCCCGCGGGCGTGCTCCGGCTGGTCGTTGACGCCCTTCATCAGGGTGTATTCGAAGGTGACCGACTCGCCCTTCTTGCGCAGCGCGTAGCGCACGCAGGCGTCCATCAGCACGGCGATCGGGTACTTCTTGTTGAGCGGCACCAGCGTGTCGCGCAGTTCGTCGAACGGCGCGTGCAGCGAGACCGCGAGCGAGACGTCGCTCTCGGCGGCCAGGCGGTCGATCATCGGCACCATGCCGGCGGTGGACAGCGTGACCCGCTTGTTGGCCAGGCCGTAGCCGAGGTCGTCGCGCATGATGCTCATGGCGCGGACCACGTTGTCGAAGTTGGCGAGCGGCTCGCCCATGCCCATCATCACCACGTTGGTGAGGCGGCGCTGCTGATGCGGCACGTTGCCCAGGTGGCGAGCCGCCACCCAGACCTGGCCGATGATCTCGGCGGTCGACAGGTTGCGGTTGAAGCCCTGGGTGGCGGTGGAGCAGAACGTGCAGTTGAGCGCGCAGCCCACCTGCGACGACACGCACAGCGTGCCGCGCCCCTTGTCGGGGATGTAGACCGTCTCGATCGCGTTCTTCGGGTCCATGCCGAGCAGCCACTTGTGGGTGCCGTCGGTCGAGGCCTTGTCGAACAGCAGCTGCGGCGCGCGCACCACCGCGCGTTCCTCCAGCTTCCCCCGCAGCGCCTTGCCGAGGTCGGTCATGCCGGCGAAGTCGGTGACGTAGCGGTGGTGGATCCACTTCATCACCTGGTGCGCGCGGAAGCGCTTCTCGCCGAGTTCCTCCTCGAAGAAGCGTTCCAGCGCGGCGCGGTCGAAGTCGAAGATGTTGGTCCTGGCCGGCTCGGTAGCGGGCCGGCCGGGACCGCGCGCGACGGCCGGGGCCGCCGCGTCGGGCACGCCGGCGGCGTCCCCGCCCACCAGGGCAAGGTCGATCGCGGGCGTGCGGATGTCGCTCATCGGCCTTCAGCGGCCGCCGTAGACATCGGTGGCCGGGAAGAAGTAGGCGATCTCGATCGCGGCGTTCTCCAGCGAATCCGAACCGTGCACGGCATTGGCGTCGATGCTGTCGGCGAAGTCGGCGCGGAT
>CAMLJA010000278.1 GCA_946480065.1 uncultured Thermomonas sp.
CACCCCGACCAAGTCGCCGTCCAGGATCCCGTCCTCGATCATGGAATCGCCCTGCACCCGCAGCAGGTAGTCGGGCGCCTGCGAGAACAGCCGCCGGTCCAGCCACAGTTCCAGGTCCAGGCCGACGTCGGGCCCGATCGGCGGGCCGGCGGCCACCCGCCCCAGCACCGGCAGCGGCAGCAGCTGCGCCGGGTCCCCCGGCAGCCGCAGGCCCCGCTTGCGCCCCGGCGCCTGCGCCAGCAGGCCGGCGTCGACCAGCGCCTGCACGTGGCGGCGGGCGGCGTTGCGCGAGGCGAAGCCGAACGCGTCGGCCACCTCGGCCAGGCTGGGGGCGCGCCCGGCCGCCAGCTCGCGGCGGAGCCAGGCCAGGATGGCGGCGCGTTGCAGGGTCAGGTCGGCGGCGGGCATGTGTACATTTGTACACCTTCCGGTCTCGCCGCGCGAGATCGGCCGGCCGCCGCCGGTTCAGCCGGTTCAGCCGGGCGCGCGCGCCGGGTTGGGCAGCAGCCCGCCGGGGTAGCGGCGGCGCAGCACCACGGTCTGCAGCACCAGCACCACGGCGATCCCCAGCGCCACCCAGGCCGCCACCTGGGCGCCGGCCATGCCGCTGTCGGACTGCTTCACGTACACCGCCACCAGCGCCCACAGCGCGGCGATCACGTAGTCGACGTTGCCGCGCATGCGCAGGTTGAGCATCAGCAGCATCAGCCCCGCCAGCGCGAACAGCACCAGGCTCCACGGCAGCTGCTCGGTGGTGGAGGCCAGCCTGTAGGCCACGATCACCTGCGCCAGGTTGAGGAAGGCGGCCAGCGACAGCCAGCCGGCGTGCAGCGACAGCGGCAGCCACGCCCACATCCACTGGCCTTCCTGCGGGGTGCGGTCGTGCGAGAGGATCAGCGCACAGCGCACCAGGCAGGCCATGGCGGCGAAGATCACCAGTAGGCACAGCCAGAACTGCGCCATCGAGAACAGCGGCATCCACAGCGCGGTCAGGGCGAAGCCGGCGGCGGCCCACGGCGCGATGCGCGCCACCGTGTCGTCGGACTTGCGGCTGCCGGTGAGCTGCCAGGCGGCGTAGGCCAGGTCCAGCAGGAAGATCAGGCCCCAGATGGCGAAGGCGTAGCCGGCGGCCACCAGCAGGGTGGGGTAGCGGTCCGACATCGTGCCGTTGTCGGGCCCGAAGGTGCCGCTGTTGGACAGCCAGGCGACGACCGGCATGGCGATGGCGGTCAGCAGGACGAGCAGGCGCATGGGCAGGGCTCCCGGGTCTGGATGCGGTGGCGCACTGTCGCGGTACGCGCGTGATGCCCGGGTGGATGCGTCGGCGCGGGCGGGACTCGGCGCGGCCGTCGCCCGCAGCGGCGCTGCAACCCATTGCCCGCTTCGGGCATCACAGGGGTGGAAGGCGGCGGGCAGGCGACCTGAACGTTTCCCCGCCGGTTTCCCGGGCATGACTTCCAGCCCATGCGCCGAATGGTTCGGTGTATTACATTACCAACACACCAATACAGGAGTGCCACCCCATGTTCCGCACCGAGTCCCCCAGCCCGATGGCCTTCATCGAGCGCCGCCTGACCCCGCGCCGTGGGGACGGCGGAGCCCAGCCGGCCGCCCGCATCCACCGCGAGCGCGACTTCGGCGTCGGCTACGGCAGCAGCAGCGGCTACGCCAGCAATCGCCATTACGCGGCGCCGGCCGCTGCCTACTTCCGTTGCCGTTGACCCCGGCATAGCCGTTCCAAGGCCAGCCGGCCGGGCCGCGTCCTCCCCGCGCGTCCCGGCCGGGGACGCCGCTAGCGTTCCTCGTCGTGCGGATGCGGGGCGTTGCCCCCATCGCCCCGTATCCGCGCGGCACTTTCCTCCGGTCGCGTTCGTGCCCGCCCGCCCGGATCCAGCCCGGCAAACGCCAGCAGGTCCGGGAAGAACGCCTCGAACGCCGCCGCCATCTCCGGCTCGCGTTCGGCCAGCACCTCCAGGCAGGCCACCAGCCGGTCGCCGTTGCGCGACAGCCGGGTGGCGATGCCGCGCACCGCGTGGTCCACGCTGGCCCGGTGCGCGTAAGACCCCAGCCAGTCGTGCGCCGCCATCCGCGGCGCGATCGCCGCCAGCCGCGGCGGCAGGTCCGCGCGGCGCGCGTCCAGGATCCGGTACACCCGCGCGGTGAACGCGGGCAGCGGGGAAGCGTTCCAGCGCGCCCAGCCACTGGCCAGGCGGTGGTCGAAATAGACGTCCAGCACGATCCCGGCATAGCGCCGCAGCCCGCCGAACCGCGCCCGCGCGGCCGCCACCGCGGGGTGGTCGTCGGTGTAGCGGTCGATCCGGCGGTGCCGCACGATCTCCGCGCGCACCGGGTCGGGCCAGTCCGCCAGCGCGGACTGCCCGTGCACGAAGTCGCCGAGCAGCCCGCCCAGCAACGCGTCGTCCGACTGCCGCGCCAGCCAGGCGTGGGCGAGGTAGTTCATGGCCCGATGGTACGGGCCGGCGCGGGGCGCCTGCACGGCATGGTCACCGGCGCCGGGCTAGCGTCGTCGCCATCCCGCTGATGGAGCACATGCGATGTCGATGATCCCCAAGGACACCCTGGTGGTGGTGGCCGATGGCCGCGCGGCGCGGCTGTTCCGCAACGTCGGCGACGAAAGCGCGCTGCGGCTGCACCAGGTCGAGATGCTGGACCCGAACGACGCCGGCGAGTCCGACGCCGGCCCGTCGGGCGTGCAGCCGCCGGAATCCGACATCGGCGAGGCCACGTTCGCCAAGGCGCTGG
>CAMLJA010000279.1 GCA_946480065.1 uncultured Thermomonas sp.
GCCCGACGATGGGCAGCTTCAGCATCAGCCGGTCCACGGTGTGCTGCAGCTTGATCGAGCGCTTGTAGAAATAGAAGAACACGGCAAACGCTATGCCGGTTGCCAGCGCCATCAGCCACCACCACTTGACCACGAATTCCGATATGCCGAACACCAGGTTGGTGAAGGCCGGCAGGTCGGCGCCGTAGCTGGCGAACGCATCCTTGAAGCTGGGCACCACGAAGATCAGCAGGACAGCGCAAACGATGATGGCCACCGCGATGATGGTGGCGGGGTAGAACAGCGCCTTCTTGATCTTGCCCTTGATGCTCTCGATGTTTTCCTTGTAGGTGGCGATGGTGTCCAGCACCGTCTCCAGCACGCCGGAGGCCTCGCCCGCGCGCACAAGGTTGCGGTAGAGCTCGTCGAACTGCACCGGGTGCTTGCTCATCGCCTCGTAGATCGAGGAGCCGCCCTCGATTTCCGCCCGCAGGCTACTGACCATCGCCTTCATCTTCGGGTTCTTCTGCCCGCCGGCGATGATCTCCAGCGCCCCCACGATGGGCACGCCGGACTTCATCATGGTCGCCAGCTGACGGCTGAAGACCGCGATGTCGCGCGGGCTGATCTTTTTGGCGCCGCCACCGAATAACGGTTTGGGCTTTTGCTTCACCATCGTGGGGGTGATGCCCTGCTTGCGAAGCTCGGCGCGGACCTGGTTGACGTTCTTGGCGGTTTGGTCGCCTTTCATCACCACGCCGCGCTTGTCGCGGCCTTCCCAGACGAACTCCTGCAGCGCGGGCAGCCGGCTGGCGGCGGTCTTGCTCACGGTGGACTTGGCGGCGGCGCGGGTGGCGGACATGGGCTCAATCCTTGGTCACACGGTTGATTTCAGCCAGGCTGGTCACGCCCTGCCTGGCCTTGTCCAGCGCGGAGCGGCGCAGATCGCGGACCCCGCTGGCCAGCGCCGCCTCGGTGATTTGCTGCACGTTACCACCGGCCAGCACGATCTGCTGGATCTGGTCGGTCATGGGCATGACCTGGTAGATGCCCACCCGGCCCTTGTAGCCCTCGGTGCAGTCGTCGCAGCCCACCGGCTCGTACAGGGTGATGCCGGCGTGCACCTCGTCGGCGGTGAAGCCTTCGGCCAGCAGCGCGTGTTCCGGCAGTTGGATGGCGCGCTTGCAGTCGTGCAGGCGGCGGGCCAGGCGCTGGGCGATCACCAGGGTCACCGAGCTGGTGATGTTGTAGGGCGCCACGCCCATGTTCATCAGGCGCGCGATGGTCTGCGGGGCGTCGTTGGTGTGCAGGGTGGACAGCACCATGTGCCCGGTCTGCGCCGCCTTGATGGCGATCTCCGCCGTCTCCAGGTCGCGGATCTCGCCCACCATCAGCACGTCCGGGTCCTGGCGCAGGAAGCTGCGCAGCGCGGCGGCGAAGGTCATGCCGCGCTTCACGTTCATCTGCACCTGGTTGATGCCGGGCACCCGGATTTCCACCGGGTCCTCCACCGTGCTGATGTTGCGCTCGTCGTTGTTGAGGATGTTCAGCGCGGTGTACAGGCTCACGGTCTTGCCGGAGCCGGTGGGGCCGGTGACCAGCACCATGCCGTAGGGCTTCTTCACCGCCTCCACGAACAGCGCCTGCTGCTCCGGCTCGTAGCCCAGCTTCTCGATGCCCAGCCTGGCCGCGCTGCCGTCCAGGATGCGCAGCACCACCTTTTCCCCGAACAGGGTGGGCAGGGTGCTCACGCGGAAGTCGATCTGCTTGGTCTTGGACAGGTTCAGCTTGATGCGCCCGTCCTGCGGCACCCGCTTCTCGGCGATGTCCAGCTGGCTCATCACCTTCAGGCGCGCGGCGATGCGCGAGTGCAGCTTCACCGGCACCCTGCGGACCGTCTTCAGGATGCCGTCGATGCGGTAGCGCACGCGGTAGTCGGTTTCGTAGGGCTCGAAGTGGATGTCCGAGGCGCCCTTGCGGATGGCGTCCACCAGCGCCTTGTTGATGAATTTCACCACCGGGGTGTCGTCGCCCTTGGCGTCCACGCCGGTGTCGCTGCCGAAGTCATCGTCGCCGCCGCTGACCTCCAGCGTGTCCATGCCCTCTTCTTCGGCGTCGTTCAGCGCCTCCGCGGCTTCCAGCCACAGGTCCAGGCAGCGGCGGATGCGCTCGGCGTCCACCAGGATGGGTTCCACCGCCAGGTTGGTGTGGAACTTCAGTTCGTCCAGCGCGCGGTTGTTGGTGGGGTCGGCCAGGCCCACGAACAGCCGCCCCCCGCGGCGGAACAGCGGCAGCGCCTGGTGCTTGCGCAGCAGTTCCTCCTTCACCAGATTTACCGCGGACTGGGCCGGGTCGATGGCCAGCGGGTCCACCGTGGGCATGCCGAATTCCATGGAATAGGCCGCCGCCAGCGCCGCCGCCGGCACCAGCTTGCGCTCGGCGATGTAGCTGGCCAGCGGGGTCTTCTCCGCGGTGGCGTCGTCCATCGCCTTGCGCGCCGCGGCCTCGTCCATGGCCCCGTCCAGCACCAGGCGCCGGGCAATGCCGGTGATCCCCATCAGGTTGGCCGTGGACACCGCGCTCATTCGGGTTCTCCCCTCCCTAGTTCACGCCGACTTTACCGCAACCCCGGCTCTCCGGCGCCGCCCCGGCGATACACCCTGAGCTAAGCACCCGCGCGGGTGCGCAGTCGAACTGGCCCCCCACGCCCTTACAGCGTTGGTCCCATACTAAAAAATTCAAAAAAGTACGGAAGACC
>CAMLJA010000280.1 GCA_946480065.1 uncultured Thermomonas sp.
GCCGCGACGGCTGCGACCTGGTGGGGATGACGGGGATGCCCGAGGCCGGCCTGGCGCGCGAGCTGGGGCTGGACTACGCCTGCCTCGCCATCGTCGCCAACTGGGCGGCGGGTGCCGGCCCCGACCAGGACGAGGTCATCACCCTGCAGGAGGTGCTGGACAACGTGGCCGCGGCGATGGACGACGCAGCCCGGCTGCTGCGGGCGCTCGTCGCCGGCTGAGTCCGCGGGGGCGCCCCGTTGCATGCGCCCGCGGTTTCTGCATACTCGGCCGGTGCCGCGGTGCGCGGCACGCCCACCGCAAACGCTCCCGCAAGAGGTCATCGCATCCATGCAGTACGGCACCGTGAAGTGGTTCAACGACGCCAAGGGCTTCGGCTTCATCTCGCCCGAGGACGGCAGTGCAGACGTTTTCGTGCATTTCTCCGCGATCGACGCCAAGGGCTTCCGCAGCCTGCAGGAAGGTCAGCGGGTCAGCTACGAAGTGCAGCAGGGCGCCAAGGGCGCCCAGGCCGCCGGAGTCAAGCCGGTCGAGTGATCGCCGCTGGCGACGCAAGCTTCTTGGAGCCCCGCCCAGCGCGGGGCTTTTTTATGGCGCGGCCCAGTCCAGGAACTGCAGGCGCGCCAGCTCCGCGTACAGCCCGCCCTGCGCCAGCAGCTCGGCGTGGCTGCCCTCGGCCACGATCCGGCCGGCGTCCATCACCACGATCCGGTCCGCCTTCAGCACGGTGGCCAGCCGGTGCGCGATCACCAGCGTCGTGCGCCCGGCCATCAGCCGCTCCAGCGCGTGCTGCACCGCGCGCTCGCTCTGCGCGTCCAGCGCCGAGGTGGCTTCGTCCAGCAGCAGGATCGGGGCGTCGCGCAGCAGCGCCCGCGCGATCGCCACCCGCTGCTGCTGGCCGCCGGAGAGGCGGGCGCCGCGCTCGCCCAGCTCGCTGGCGAAGCCCTGCGGCAGGGCGTCGAGGAAGCCGTCGGCCTCGGCCGACTCGGCGGCCCGCCGCACCTCGTCGTCGCCGGCCTCGAGCCGCCCGTAGCGGATGTTGTCCATCGCGCTGGCGGCGAAGATGGTGGGGGCCTGCGGCACCAGCGCGATCGCCTCGCGCAGGCCCCGGGGATCGAGCGTGCGGATGTCGATGCCGTCGACCAGGATGCGGCCGGCGTCCGGGTCGTGGAAGCGCAGCAGCAGCGCCAGCACGGTGCTCTTGCCGGCCCCCGACGGGCCCACCAGCGCCACCGTCTCGCCCGGGCGCACGCGCAGGCTGAAGCCTTCCAGCGCGGGCGCGTCGGGCCGCTGCGGGTAGCGGAAGGTAACGTCCTCGAACGCGATTTCGCCGCGCAGCGGCGACGGCAGCGCGGCCGGCTGGCCCGGCGCCACGATGGCTGGCGCCTCGCGCAGCAGGTCGTTGATCCGGCCCATGCCGCCGGCCGCCTTCTGCAGCTCGTTCCAGACCTCCGCCAGCGCCGCCACCGAGCCGCCGCCGAACAGCGCGTACAGCACGAACTGGATCAGGGTGCCGGCCGTCATCCGCCCGGCCGCCACGTCGTGCGCGCCGGACCACAGCACCAGCGTGATCGCGCCGAAGAACAGGGTGATGGTGGTCCCCGTCATCAGCGCCTGGGCGCCGATGCGACGGCGCGCGGTGGCCACCGCGCCGGCCACCGCGGCGGCGAAGCGCCCGCGTTCGTACCCTTCGCGGGCGTGCGCCTGCACCGTGCGCACCGCGCCCAGGGTTTCGCTGGCCAGCGCGTTGGCGTCGGCGACCCGGTCCTGGTTGGTGCGCGCGATCGCGCGGATCCGGCGCGCGCCCAGCACCACCGGCAGCACCGCGGCGGGGATGCCGACCAGCGCCCAGGCCGCCAGCCGCGGGCTGGTCACGAACAGCATCACCAGCGCGCCGGCCGCGGTGATCGTGCTGCGCAGGGCGATCGACATCACGCTGCCCACCACGTTGCGGATCAGCTCCACGTCGGCGGTCAGCCGCGACACCAGCTCGCCGCTGCGGTTGCGGTCGTAGAACGCGGCGTCCAGCCCGACCAGGTGGGCGTACAGGTCGGTGCGCAGGTCGGCCACCACCCGCTCGCCCAGCAGGGAAACGAAGAAGAAGCGCGCGGCGGTGCCCGCCGCCAGCACCAGCGCCACCGCGAACAGCAGCAGGAAGGCGCGGTCGATGCCGTCGGCGCCGCCGCCGCTGAAGCCGTGGTCGATCATGGTGCGGAACGCCAGCGGCAGGCTGAGCGAGGCGCTGGAGGACACCGCCAGCGCCAGCAGCCAGCCGGTGAACAGGCCGCGGTGGCGGCGCACGAAGGGCCACAGGGCGCGCAGCGAACCGATGGCGGGCTTGGGCGGTGCGTCGGCCGGCGCCGGGGCGGGGGAGTTCATCCGCCCATGGTAGCGGGAGCAAGCGCCCGCTTCAGGGCTCCAGCGCGTCCAGTTCCGGCGGCAGGGCCGCGTCGGGGTAGCGGCGCCGGAATTCCGCCAGGCTGGCGCGCGCCTCCTCGATCCGGCCCTGGTCGAGCAGGGCGTCGATGCGGTCCAGCCAGGCCTGGCGCGCCTCGGGCGAGTCCATGGTGGCCGGCGGCACGTCCTCGCCCGGCGCGTCGACCTCGGCCTCCGCGGCCTGCGCCGCCGAGGCCTCCCGGCCGCGCGCGGCGGTGGCCGCGCGCGCGGCACTGTCCGCGGCCGCCGGAACGGC
>CAMLJA010000281.1 GCA_946480065.1 uncultured Thermomonas sp.
GCCGATCTCGCGCACGAAGGAGCGGTCGATCTTGAGCGTGTCGATCGGCAGGTTCTTCAGGTACGACAGGCTCGAGTAGCCGGTGCCGAAATCGTCCACCGAGAGCGAGACGCCGAGCGACTTCAGGCCCTGCAGGATGGCGATCGCCGCCTCGGCGTTGTGCATGACCATGCTTTCGGTGAGCTCCATCTCGAGGCTCGCCGGCTCCATCCCGGTCTCCTCGAGGATGCGCGACACCGTGCGCACCAGCCCCTCCTGGCGGAACTGCCGCACCGAGAGGTTGACCGACACCACGCCGGGGTCGAGCCCCTGGCCGCGCCAGGCGCGCGCCTGCCGGCAGGCCTCGCCCAGCACCCACTCGCCCAGCTGCACGATCAGCCCGGTCTCCTCGGCGAGCGGGATGAAGCGCGCCGGCCGCACCAGCCCCCACTCCGGGTGCAGCCAGCGCACCAGCGCCTCGGCGCCGACGATCGCGCCCGACTTCAGGTCGACCTTCTGCTGGTAGTGCAGCGTGAACTCCTGGCGCTCGAGCGCCCGGCGCAGCGCGTTCTCGAGCGCCAGGCGCTCGTTCACCCGCTCGTTCATCTCGGAGGTGTAGAACTGGAAGTTGCTGCGGCCGTGCTCCTTGGCGCGGTACATCGCCGCGTCGGCGTTCTTGAGCAGCGTGTCGACGTCCTCGCCATCCTGCGGGTGCAGGCTGATGCCGGCGCTGCAGGTGACGTAGAGCTCCTTGCCCTCGATGGTGATCGGCTCGGCCACCCGCGCCGCGATGCGCTGCATCGCGCGGAAGATGACTTCCTCGTTGGACTGGCCGTTGAGGATCAGGACGAACTCGTCGCCGCCGACTCGCCCCACCGTGTCGCCCTCGCGCAGCACCGAGCGCAGCCGCTCCGCCATGCCCTTGAGCAGCTTGTCGCCCACGCTGTGGCCGAGGCTGTCGTTGACGAACTTGAAGTGGTCGAGGTCCATGAACACCACCGCGGTGTTGCGCGGCGAGCGCCGGCCGTGCACCGCCTGGCGCAGCCGATCGTGCAGCAGGTTGCGGTTGGGCAGCCCGGTGAGCGTGTCGTAGTTGGCCTGGTGCTCGAGCTGCACCTGGTAGCGCTTGCGCTCGATCGAGTAGTGCATCGAGCGCACCAGCAGCTCGCGGTCGAGCCGGCTCTTGACCAGGTAGTCCTGCGCGCCGCCCTTCACCGCCGAGAGCGCGAGCATGCGGTCGTCGTTGCCGGTGAGCACGATGATCGGCACCGTCGGCGAGTGCGCGTAGACCTTGGCGAAGGTCTCCAGGCCGAAGCTGTCGGGCAGCGACAGGTCGAGCAGCACCAGCGCCGTTTCGCCGAGCGAAAGCTGCTCCAGGCCTCGCGCCAGGCGGTCGGCGCAGTGGATGGTGAACGGCGCGTCCGGGTCCTCCGCCAGCATTTCCCGGATCAGCCGGGCGTCGCCCGGGTTGTCCTCGATGAGGAGGACGTTGTGCACGCTAGTGGCCGTTGGGGGGAAGGGTGACGATGGTCAGCCAGAACACGTCGATTGATTTCACCACCACGATGAACTTCTCCAGGTCGACGGGCTTGGTCACGTAGCAGTTGGCGTGCAGGTTGTAGGTGCGCAGCACGTCCTCCTCCGCCTTCGAGGTGGTGAGCACCACGACCGGGATGCGCTTCAGGTCGTCGTCGGTCTTGATTTCCTCGAGCACCTCGCGGCCATCCTTGCGCGGCAGGTTGAGGTCGAGCAGCACGATGTCGGGACGCGGCGCGTTGCGGTGGTTGCCTTGCCTGCGCAGGAACGCCATCGCCTCGACGCCGTCCTTCACCCAGTGCAGGTTGTTGTAGACCTTGCCTTCCTTGAGCGCCTCGCGCGTCAGGCGCTCGTCGCCCGGGTTGTCCTCGACCAGCAGGATCTCCACGGGACGGTTCTGGTTAACCATGGGTTTTCTTGCGCAAAGTGAAGTGAAAAGTGCTGCCCTCGCCGGGCCGCGACGCCACCCAGATGCGCCCGCCATGGCGCTCGACCACCTTCTTGCAGATGGCGAGGCCGATGCCGGTGCCCGGGTACTCGGCCTTGTTGTGCAGGCGCTGGAACACCATGAAGATGCGCTCGTAGTACTGCGGCTCGATGCCGATGCCGTTGTCGGCCACCGCGAATTCCCATTCTGTTTCCTTTTCGGAAAAAGAGACATGAATCCTGGGAACCGAAGCGGACCTGAACTTGAGCGCGTTGCCGACCAGGTTCTGGAACAGCTGCGCGAGCTGCGTCTCGTCCGCCTCGACCGTGGGCAGCGGGTCCCAGGTGACGGCGGCGCTCGATTCCTCGATCGAGCTCCTCAGGTTGGTCAGCGCCTTGCCGAGCGCGCCCTCGACCTCGACCCGCCCGAACTCCTTGCCGCGCGTGCCGAGGCGCGAATAGGCGAGCAGGTCCTCGATCAGCTGCTTCATGCGCGCCGCGCCCTCCACCACGTAGTTCATGAACTCGTGGGCGTCCTTGTCGAGCTTGTCGGCGTAGCGCCGCTGCACCAGCTGCGTGTAGCTCGACATCATGCGCAGCGGCTCCTGCAGGTCGTGCGAGGCGACGTAGGCGAACTGCTCGAGCTCGGCGTTGGAGCGCGCGAGCTCGTCGTGAGATCGGAAGAGCACACGTCTGAACTCCAGTCACTCACTCTG
>CAMLJA010000282.1 GCA_946480065.1 uncultured Thermomonas sp.
GTGCAGTCGCCGGCGCTGCGCATGATCGTGGAGCGCGAGGAGGAGATCGAGGCGTTCAAGGCGCGCGAGTACTGGAGCGTCGAGGCCGAACTGGCGCACCCCTCGCAGGCGTTCACCGCGCGGCTGTCGAAGCTCGACGGCAGGAAGGCCGAGCAGTTCACCATTACCAACGGCGACGACGCCGAGGCCGCGCGCGCGCGGATCGCCGCCGCGGCCGCCGGGGCGCTGCATGTCACCGACGTGGCCAGCAAGGAGCGCAAGCGCCGCCCGGCGCCGCCGTTCACCACCTCCACCCTGCAGCAGGAAGCCGCGCGCAAGCTGGGCTTCACCACCCGCAAGACCATGCAGGTGGCGCAGAAGCTGTACGAGGGCGTGGCGATCGGCGACGAGGGCACGGTGGGCCTGATCACCTACATGCGTACCGACTCGGTGAACCTGTCGCAGGACGCGCTGCAGGAGATCCGCGACGTGATCGCGCGCGACTACGGCACCACGTCGCTGCCGGACAAGCCCAACGCCTACCAGACCAAGTCGAAGAACGCCCAGGAGGCCCACGAGGCGGTGCGCCCCACCTCGGCGCTGCGCACGCCCTCGCAGGTCGCGCGCTACCTCAGCGACGACGAGCGCAAGCTCTACGACCTCGTCTGGAAGCGCGCGGTGGCCTGCCAGATGATCCCGGCCACCCTCAATACCGTCACCGTGGAACTGGCCGCCGGCAGCGAGCACAGCTTCCGCGCCAGCGGCACCACCGTGGTCGTGTCCGGCTTCCTCGCCGTCTACGAGGAAGGCAAGGACACCAAGGGCGCGGAGGACGACGACGAAGGGCGCAAGCTGCCCGCGATGAAGCCCGGCGACAAGGTGCCGCTGGACCGCATCCACGCCGACCAGCATTTCACCCAGCCGCCGCCGCGCTTCACCGAGGCCGCGCTGGTCAAGGCGCTCGAGGAGTACGGCATCGGCCGCCCCTCGACCTACGCGTCGATCATCCAGACCCTGCTGTTCCGCAAGTATGCCGAGATGGAGGGCCGCAGCTTCCGCCCCAGCGACGTCGGCCGCGCGGTGTCCAATTTCCTGAGCTCGCACTTCACCCGCTACGTCGACTACGACTTCACCGCCCGGCTGGAGGACGAGCTGGACGCGGTGGCCGCCGGCGAGGAGGACTGGATCCCGCTGATGCAGAAGTTCTGGGGCCCGTTCAAGGAACTGGTGGACGAGAAGTCGGAAAGCGTGGACCGCAGCGAGGCCACCGGCGCGCGCGAGCTGGGCACCGACCCGAAGTCGGGCAAGCCGGTCAGCGTGCGGCTGGGCCGCTACGGGCCGTACGCGCAGATCGGCGACAAGGACGTGGACGAGAAGCTGGAGTTCGCCTCGCTGCGCCCGGGGCAGTCGATGCACACCATCACCCTGGAGGACGCGATCGAGCTGTTCAAGCTGCCGCGCGCCCTGGGCGAGTCGAACGGCGAGCCGGTCAGCGTCGGCATCGGCCGCTTCGGCCCGTTCGCCAAGCGCGGCAGCACCTACGCCTCGCTGAAGAAGGAGGACGACCCCTACACCATCGACCTGGCGCGCGCGGTGTTCCTGCTCGAGGAGAAGGAGGAGATCGCGCGCAACCGGGTGATCAAGGAGTGGGCCGACAGCGACATCCAGGTGCTGAACGGCCGCTTCGGCCCCTACATCAGCGACGGCAAGCTCAACGGCAAGATCCCGAAGGACCGCGAGCCGGCCTCGCTGACGCTGGAGGAAGTGCAGCAGCTGCTGGCCGAAACCGGCAAGCCCGCGCGCCGCGGGTTCGGGGCGAAGAAGGCGGCGGCCAAGACCACCGCGAAGAAGGCCGCCAAGGCGGCGCCGAAGGCGGCGAAATCCGCGGCGAAGAAACCGGCGAAAAAGGCCGCCAGCAAGGCCGCGAAGAAACCTGCGAAAAAGGCCGCCGGCAAGGCCGCGAAGAAGGCCCCGGCCAGGCGCGCGGCCCCGGCCGCGGCGCCCACCGCCGCGGTGCCGCTGCTCACGCCGGCCCCGGTCGAGGTGGGCCGCAAGCGGGTGGTCAAGAAGCCGGCGCGCGACGACGCCCCGTTCTGAGGCGGCGCACCGCACTTGCGATTCAGCCGCGTGCGCGCAAGATGCGCGCATGCGGCGCCTTGCGATCCTCCTGCTCCTGCTGATGCCGGCGTTCGCCCCGCGCGCGCAGGACGCCGCCGCGGTGCGGATCTTCCGCTGCACCGATGCCGCCGGCCGCGAGACCCTGCGCGACACGCCCTGCCCCAGGGGCCAGGCGCAGCAGGTGCGCGAGATGGTCCGCCCGAAGGACGCCCCGCCGCGGCCCGCGCCGCCCGCCACGCCCGCGCCGCCCCCCGTCGCCCCGGCGCCGGTGGTGGTGTTGCGGGTGCCGCCGCAGGCGATGTACGAATGCACCACGCCCGAGGGCAAGCGCTACACCAGCGACGACGACGACGGCAACCCGCGCTGGGTGCCGCTGTGGACGCTGGGCTACCCGGCGGCGCGCCCGGATAGCATCCTGGGCAACAACATCGGTGGCCCGCCGCCGCGCGCGGACCATCCCACCCGCCCGCCGCTGCGCGACACGGTCGCGGCGGTAGCCACCGGTGGCGGCACCAGGATACCCGACGCCTGCGCGCGGCTGCCGCAGCAGGAAGCC
>CAMLJA010000283.1 GCA_946480065.1 uncultured Thermomonas sp.
CGCCGCAAACGTTCGCAGCGCGGCAACGCCATGGTCGAATTCGCCCTGGCTTTCCTGATCCTGATTCCGACGTTTATCGGAACCTTTCAGTTCGGATACACCTTCTACGTCTACAATCTCCTGTCCACACAGGTCCGCGCCGGCGCCAGGTACGCGCGCGACTGGGGGTCCGCCGCGGGCGGCTGGCTGCGGCTGGATGCCGAGCTGGGCGTGCGCCGGCGGCTGGCGCAGGCGGGCGACGCCCAGCGCGCGGCATTCCTGGGCGTCCCGGACATCGGATTCGACCTGCCTGACGCGGCGCCCGCGCGCGCTGCCTGGTTCGGACTCGGCCTGCACGGCGGCGGCCCGCGCGCATGGCAGTGGTCGATGGGCTACCGGCGCGACCTGCAGGGCGTCGATGCGCGGCGCTGGTGGCTGGGGCTGGAGCGTCCGTTCTGACGCCGGCGGCAGCGGGCAAGCGCACGCCGGCGCTTGCCCCGCTTCAGCGGGGATTGCACGATCGGCATCGAAACTGAACGCCTTCCGTTCAGCAACCGGCCAGCGATGAAGACCGCCACCAAGACCTTGCTCGCCCTGACCGCCGCCGCCGCGTTCGGCGGCTTCGCCGCCACCTCGCTCAACGCGATCATCGATCAGCCGGCGCGCGCCGAACCCGCGCTGGCGGCCGCGATGCCGCCCGCCGGCGGGCTGCCCACCGCGGTCAACGGCACGCCGATGCCGTCGCTGGCGCCGATGCTCAAGCGGGTGCTGCCGGCGGTGGTCAGCGTGAACACCGAGCAGCGGATCCGGGTCAACACGCCGTTCGGCGACGACCCGGTGTTCCGGCGGATGTTCGGGATCCCCGAGGAGCGGATCGCGCGGTCGCTGGGCTCGGGCGTGATCGTGGACGCCGGGCGCGGGCTGGTGCTGACCAACAACCACGTGGTGGAGGACGCCGACGCGGTGCAGGTGCAGCTGGCCGACGGGCGCACGCTGAAGGCGGAGTTCGTGGGCTCCGACCCGGACACCGACGTGGCGCTGATGCGGATCAAGGCGAGTGGCCTGACCGCGATCCCGCTGGCCGACAGCGACCGGCTGCAGATCGGCGACTTCGTGGTGGCCATCGGCAACCCGTTCGGGGTGGGCCAGACGGTGACCTCGGGCATCGTCTCGGCGGTGGGCCGCAACAACCTGCCCGGCGCCGGCTACCAGAACTTCATCCAGACCGACGCCAGCATCAACCCGGGCAACTCCGGCGGCGCGCTGGTGAACCTCAACGGCGAGCTGGTGGGCATCAATACCGCCAGCTTCAACCCGCGCGGCTCGATGGCCGGCAACATCGGCCTGGGCTTCGCCATCCCCTCCAACCTGGCCCACAGCATCATGAACCAGCTGCTGGCCGGCGGCGTGGTCCGCCGCGGCACCCTGGGGATCGACAGCCAGGACCTGGACGCGCGGCTGGCGCAGGCGCTGGGCCTGGCCGAGGCGCGCGGCGCGGTGGTCACCCGGGTGTTCCCGGGCTCGGCCGCGGCCGAGGGCGGGCTGCAGCCGGGCGACGTGATCCTGTCCGCGAACGGCCAGCCGATCGCCAGCGCCGAGGCGCTGCGCAACTTCCAAGGCCTGCAGCCGCCGAACGCGCGGGTGCGGCTGGAGGTGCGCCGCGACGGCAAGCCGCTGCAGGTGGTGACCGGGCTGCACGAGGCGCCGCAGGCGCTGGACGGCGCCCGGCTGGACCCGCGGCTGGCCGGCGCCAGCTTCGCCGAGCTGCCGGAGTCGCTGCGCCGCCAGGGCCTGGCCGGGGTGCTGGTGGAGGCGGTGGCGCGCGGCAGCCGCGCCGCCCAGAACGGGCTGCGCGCCGGCGACGTGGTGCTGGCCGCCAGCAGCGGCGAGTTCAACGACCTCATCGGCTTCCGCGCCGCGTTGGACAAGACGCCGGCCCAGCTGGTGCTGCGCATCCTGCGCGGGGGCGCCGCCGGCAACCTGCCGATGCGCTGACCGCCGCGCCGTGACGGCCGCATCACGCGTCCGCTGCGAAGCTGGCGCTCCTGCCCACCGCAACCGGGAATCGAGATGAGCACCAATACCGACGCGTTGAAGAACAACCTGGGCGAAGCCGGGACCCACCTCAAGCAGGCCGCCAGCGCGGCCGGCGACGCGCTGAAGGGCGCCGCCAGCGCCGCCGGCGACGAGATGCGCCTGGGCAAGGCGCAGATGAAGTCCGAGCTGGCCGACGGCGCGCTGGCCGGCATCAGCGCGGCCGAGCACCTGGGCGGCGCCACCGGCGAGCAGGTGGACGTGCTGATGGAGAAGGGCCGCGACCTGGTCGACAGCGCCGCCGAACTGATCCGCGAGCGCCCGCTGGCCGCGTTCGGCGTGGCCTTCGCCACCGGCTGGATCATCGCCAAGCTCGCGCGCAGCGACAAATAAGCCGCCCCATGCGCGACGGGGAGCAGGCGCCGGGCGACGACACCGGGCCGGGCGCGCAGGCGCCGGGCATCGACGAGGCGCTGCGCGAACTCGGCGAGGAAGGCCGCGCCGGGCTGAAGGCGGCGTCCGACGCCGCCAAGGCGCTGCGCATCCTGGTGTCGGCGGACATTTCGCTGGCGCGCAGCGCGTTCGGCCGCACCCTGGCGCTGACCGGCGTGGCGATCGCCTTCGGCGCCTCGGCCT
>CAMLJA010000284.1 GCA_946480065.1 uncultured Thermomonas sp.
CGATCGACTCGGCGGTCTGGCTGGCGCCCTGCGAGGTCTGCGCGGTGATCGACTGAATGGTGTTCATGGTCTGGGTGATGTTGGAGGCCGCGCTGGACTGCTCCTGCGCCGCCACCGAGATGCCTTCAATCAGGCCCGACAGGTCGGACGACACCTTTTCGATCTCGCCCAGCGCGGTACCGGCGTCCTCGGCCAGGCGCGCACCCGCGACCACCTCGGAGGTCGTCTGCTCCATCGACGACACCGCTTCGTTGGTATCGGCCTGAATGGTCTGGACCAGCGACTCGATGCGCTTGGTCGCGCTGGAGCTGCGTTCCGCGAGGCGCTGCACTTCGTCCGCCACCACCGCGAACCCGCGGCCCGCCTCGCCGGCCGAGGCCGCCTGGATGGCCGCGTTCAGCGCCAGGATGTTGGTCTGCTCGGAGATGTCGTTGATCAGTTCCACGATCGAGCCGATTTCCTGCGAGCTTTCGCCCAGGCGCTTGATGCGCTTGGAGGTTTCCTGGATCTGGTCGCGGATGCTGTCCATGCCGGCGATCGTCTGCCGCACCACGCCGGCGCCGTTGGTCGCGATCTGCACCGAGCGGCGCGCCACCTCGGCCGAATCGGCGGAGTTGCGCGAGACCTGGTTAATGCTGGAGGCGATCTCGTTGATGCGGTCGGTGGCGGAGTTGATCTCCTGCGCCTGGTGCTCGGCGGCCTCCGCAAGGTGCATGGCGGTGGCCTGGGTTTCCTGCGCGCTGGCCGCGACCTGCACCGAGGTGTCGTTGATGGTGGCCACCAGGGTGCGCAGCTGCTCCACCGCGAAGTTGATCGAGTCCGCGATCGCGCCGGTCATGTCCTCGGTCACGGTCGCCTTCACGGTGAGGTCGCCTTCCGCGAGCGAGCCCATCTCGTCCAGCAGGCGCATGATCGCCTCCTGGTTGCGGTCGTTCAGTTCCTTGGTGGTCTGGTAGCGCTTGCGCTCGGCGCTGCGGCTGCTGAAGTACAGGCCGACCAGCGACACCAGCGCGACCAGGCCAGACAGGATGCTCACCCAGACGCCGCCGATGATGCTGGTGTCCTTGAGCGAGCCGAACGAGGTGAACGCCGCGAACAGGCTCTCGCTGTCGGACAGCAGCTTGTCGGAGCCGGCGGCCAGCGCGTCGGCCGAGCTCTGCGCCTTGATCAGTTCGCCCGAGCTGGCCACGATCGCGTTGAGGTCGGTTTTCATGCCCTGCCACAGGGTGTTGGCCTGGTTCAGCGGGCCGACCGCGCCGGCCGCGGTGACCTTGCCGATGTCCGCGCTGCCGTTGCGCAGCGCGTTCATGGAGCGGTCGAACACCGCCGCGTCGCGGCCCAGCGCGTCCGCCGCCACCCGCGCGCCGCTGCCTCCGGCGCGCAGCTCGGCGATGCGCTGCGCCATCCGCGAGATCGTGGTGACCTGCTGCAGCGCGGTGAACACCTGCGCCGAGCTGGCGCCGCCGGACGCCAAGCCGCGCACCACCTCGTTCATCTGCGCCTGCAGCTGCGGCACCTTGGCGGTGAAGCTGTCGGCCTTGCCGGCCAGACCCAGCACCGCCTGCTCCGACGCCGACACCTCGTCGGCGCGCTTGGACAGCGGGTCCCAGGTGGCGGTGACGGTGCGGATCGGGCCGGCCACGCCGGCGGTATCGCCGAAGCGGTCGTTGAGCGTCTTGATGTCCGCGTCGACTTCGTTCTTGGTCGACTTGAACGCGTCGAACGCCTCGGCGTCGCCGCCGATCGCCTCGCGGCCCTGGTTCGCCAGGCGCTGCGAGTTCAGCTGCAGCCGCGATGCCGAGGCGCTGGCGCCACCGAGCCGGGACGCCTTGGTGGTGGCGTACAGGGTGTTGCCCGCGAACACGACCAGCGAACCGAGCAGCATCACCACCCAGAAATTGGTGCTGAGGCTGCGGCCCTTGCCGCCGACGGAATCCATCACAGTGCTCATGTTGCGACCTCGACTTGCTGGTATTGGCCGCGGGTCACGCGGCGGCTTGGCGGAATTCGGGGGTGCGGGCCAGACGCTCGAGGCTGAACACGCCCCAGTCCTGCCCGTTCATGTGGTAAGCCCGGTCGACGAAGTGCAGGTAGCGGCCGTCGGCGACGCCGCCGACCTCGATCCCCTGCGCCTCGGTGAAGCTGCGCTGCCCGTAGAGCTCGTCGATGGTGACCGCGACGTCGCCGCCCGGCTGGCGCACCACCAGCACGCGCTGGCTTTCGTGCAGCACCGTGCGTTCGCCTTCCAGGAACTGCTTGAGGTCCACCACCGGCAGCAGGGTGCCGCGCACGTTTGCCACCCCCAGCATCCACGGCTGGGTGCCGGGCACCGGCGTGACCGGCGGCAGCGGCAGAATTTCCACCACTTCGTCGAAACCGGTCGCCAGCCGGCGTCCGCTGATCCGGAACGCGACGCCGCGCCACAGGCCGGGCGCGTCCAGCTGCTCGGGCAGGCCGGCGACGTGGGCGAGGCTGCGCTGCTCGTAGTCGGCCAGCACCAGGAACGGGGCGCGGCGATCCGGCTCGCCGGCGCGGGCGCGGCGGCGTGCGGCCGGCGCGGGTGCGGGGGCGTCATCGACCGGGGCTGCCGCCGCCTGCGGGGCGTCGGCATCGCCATCGACATCCACATCGGGCGCGGC
>CAMLJA010000285.1 GCA_946480065.1 uncultured Thermomonas sp.
ATGTCGGTGGCCGCCGGCACCGCCCAGCCCTGCATCGCCACCGCGTCGCCGCGGTTGATCCAGGCGAAGACCGCCGCCGGCACCGCCACCCCCGCCAGCGCGCACGCCACCGGCAGCGCCAGCTGCGCGGGCGAGGACAGTTGCCCGGACAGCGCCTCGCGCTTGAGCTCCAGCGCGACCAGCAGGAAGAAGATCGCCATCAGGCCGTCGTTGATCCACAGCAGCAGCGGCTTGGCGATCTCCAGCGCGCCGAACCGCACCGCCACCGGCAGCTCGCGGAAGCCGTCGTAGGCTTCCTCCAGCGGCGAATTCGCGCAGGCCAGCGCCAGCAGCGCCGCGCCGATCAGCAGGATGCCGCCGGACGATTCCCAGCGCAGGAAGTGGTGCAGCGCGCGCAGCGCGCGTTCGGGCAGCGGGGCGGGCGTCGGCATGCGGCGAGTATAGGGGCGCCCGCCGCGCTGCTCAGGAACAGCCTTCGACGTAGTCGACCTCCGGCGGCAGCCCGGCGCGCCATGCCGTCACGCGGGCCTCGTCGCCCTTGCCGTCGGTCTCGAACACCAGCACCCCGGGACCGCCAGCGGGATCGCGCACGCGCAGGTAGAGGCCGTCGATGTAGTGGTGCGGGCGCTCCTCGATGCCCGCGTACCGGGTGGCGATGTCGGCTTTCGTCATCCCCACCCGGCCGCCGCCCGGGGCGAGGAACTTCGGGCTCTCGGTGCCCACGCGCGCGAAACGACCGTCGCCGACCATGAAGTTGAAGTCGGCCGGCACCTTGCTCCACGCCGGCACCATGAAATAGCAGGTGGGATTGGCGTCCTTGCCCAGCACCTTCAGCTCGCCGCCCCAGGCCGCGGCCATCGCATCCGCGGGCATGCCGAAGCGCAGGTCGCCGTAGCCGTCGAAGCGGGCCTGCGCATCGGCGCTGTCCGCCGGCGCGGGTGCCACCGGGGGCGCGGCCGGCGTGGGTGCAGGCGCCGCGGGCGCGCCGGTGGGCGCGGGGTCCGCCGTGGGGGCGGGGCGGTCGGCGTTGCAGGCGGCCAGGGCGGTGGCCAGGGTCAGGGCGGCGGGGATGCGCATGCGGCGGGCTCCGGAACGGGGATGCCCGCAGTCTGGGGATCCGCGGTGAAGCCGCCGCGAACGCGCGGCGGCGCGGTTCAGGCCGGCGGCGCGAAGTGCCGGCGCAGCCCCGCCCAGCAGGCCTGGTAGTCGCGCTGGCGGTGCGCGGCATCCAGCGCCTGCCGGGTGGGCCGGATCACGTTGCGGGCCTCGAACATGAAGGCCATGGTGCCGGTGACGTAGTCGGGCTTTTCGGTGTCCGCCGCGCTGGCCTTCTCGAACGTCGCCGCGTCCGGCCCGTGGCCGGTCATGCAGTTGTGCAGCGAGCAGCCGCCGGGCGCGAAGCCCTCCGCCTTGGCGTCGTACACCCCTTGGATCAGGCCCATGAACTCGCTGGCCACGTTGCGGTGGAACCACGGCGGCCGGAAGGTGTCCTGCGCCGCCAGGATGCGCGGCGGGAAGATCACGAAGTCCATGTTGCCCACGCCGGGGGTGTCGCTGGGCGAGGTCAGCACCAGGAAGATCGACGGGTCCGGGTGGTCGTAGCTGATCGAGCCGATGGTGTTGAAGCGGCGCAGGTCGTACTTGTATGGCGCGTGGTTGCCGTGCCAGCCGACCACGTCCAGCGGCGAGTGGCCGATGGCCGCGCGCCACAGGTGGCCCTGGAACTTGGCGATGAGTTCGAAGTCGCCCTCCACGTCCTCGTACGCCGCGTTCGGGGCGAGGAAATCGCGCGGGTTGGCCAGGCCGTTGCTGCCGATCGGCCCCAGGTCCGGCAGCCGCAGGAAGGCGCCGAAGTTCTCGCACACGTAGCCGCGCGACGGCCCGTCCGGCAGCGCCACCCGGAAGCGGATGCCGCGCGGGATCACCGCGATTTCCTGCGGCGCCACGTCCAGCACGCCCAGCTCGGTCTCGACGTGCAGCCGGCCCTGCTGCGGCACGACCAGCAGCTCGCCGTCGGCGTCGTAGAAGAAGCGGCCTTCCATGTCGCGGTTGGCCGCGTACAGGTGGATGCCGATGCCGGACTGCGCCGCCGGCGAGCCGTTGCCCGCCATGGTGACCAGGCCCTCGACGAAGTCGGTGGGCGTTTCCGGCAGCGGCAGCGGGTTCCAGCGCAGCTGGTCGGGGGTGACCGGGCCGTCGCCGAAGTCGTTGTGCAGGCGGGGCTGGTCGAACGGCTGGAACGGGCCGTGCATCGCCGCCGGGCGGATCCGGTACAGCCAGCTGCGCCGGTTCTGGTGGCGCGGCGCGGTGAACGCGGTGCCGCTGAGCTGCTCGGCGTACAGCCCGTGCGCCACCCGCTGCGGCGAGTTCCGGCCCTCCGGCAGGGCGCCGGCCAGCGCCTCGGTGGCGAACTCGTTGCCGAAGCCGGACTGGTAGCCGTTCGATGCGATGCTCATGTCGGTATCCAGGTGCGGAAGGCCCGTGACGCGGGGCCGGGATCGTGGGTTACAGCACGCCGCGCTTCATCTGGTCGCGCTCGATGCTCTCGAACAGCGCCTGGAAGTTGCCCTCGCCGAAGCCCTCGTTGCCCTTGCGCTGGATGATCTCGAAGAAGATCGGGCCGATC
>CAMLJA010000286.1 GCA_946480065.1 uncultured Thermomonas sp.
GGGGCGGTGGCCGGCGGCGGCGCGCTGGCGCAGGCGGCCAGCAGCGCGGCGGACAGGACGGGCAGGATGCGGGGGGCGCGGAACGCAGCCATCGGACGGCTCCTGGGCAGGGAAGGAACCCGCACTCTAGGGCCGGCCACCTTCAGCGTCGATGAAGGTCAGCGCCGCGTGCGCGAGGCGCCCAGCTTGCGGGTCACGGTGTTGCGCCCCACCCCGAGCGCGCTGGCGGCCTCGCCGCGGTGGCCGCCGGTGTGCGCCAGCGCGGTTTCCAGCAGCGCGGCGTCCAGCGCCTGGCGCGCGCGCGCATGCAGGTCGCGTTCGCCGGCCTGCAGCCGCGGGCGCGCCCAGTCCGCCAGCGCGCGCGTCCACGCGGCCTCGTCGGCGGCGGCCGCGGCCACCGGCAGGGCGTCCGCCAGGTCGGCCAGCCCGATGGTGTCGCCGGGCGCCAGCGCCGCCAGCCGCCAGCACAGGTTCTCCAGCTCGCGCACGTTGCCCGGCCAGGCGTGCGCCTGCAGCCGCGCCAGCGCGTCCTTCGACAGCCGCTTGGGGGCCAGCTGCAGGCGCTGCGCGGCGCCGGCCAGGAAGCGCGCGGCCAGCAGCGGGATGTCGCCGCGGCGCTCGCGCAGCGGCGGCAGCGGCAGCCGCACCACGTCCAGCCTGTGCAGCAGGTCGGCGCGGAAGCGGCCCTGCGCCACCAGGTCGGCCAGCGGCTGGTGGGTGGCGGCGATCACGCGCACGTCGACCCGGATCAGTTCGCGCCCGCCGACGCGGAAGAACTCGCCCTCGGCCAGCACCCGCAGCAGCCGCGTCTGCAGCGGCAGCGGCATGTCGCCGATCTCGTCCAGGAACAGGGTGCCGCCGTCGGCCTGCTCGAAGCGGCCGACGTGGCGCTTGCTGGCGCCGGTGAAGGCGCCGGCCTCGTGCCCGAACAGCTCCGACTCCAGCAGCTCGGCCGGGATCGCGGCGGTGTTGAGCGCCACGAACGGCTTGCGCGCGCGCGGCGATTCGCGGTGCAGCGCGCGCGCCACCAGTTCCTTGCCGGTGCCGGTCTCGCCGGTGACCAGAACCGACAGCGGCGCCCGTGCCAGCCGGCCGATGGCGCGGAACAGCGCGTGCATCGCCGGCGCCTCGCCGACCAGCGCGGGCGGCGCGTCGGCGCCCGCCTCCGCGGCGGCCGGCGGCGCCGGCGCGGCGGCCTGCGGCAGCGCGCGCCGCACCAGCGCCACCGCCTCGTCGAGGTCGAACGGCTTGGACAGGAACTCGTGCGCGCCGCCGCGGAAGGCGCCGGCGGTGCTGGCCACGTCGGTGTGCGCCGACATCACGATCACCGGCAAATCGGGTTTCGCGGCCTTGAGCTTGTCCAGCAGCTGCAGCCCGCTGTCGCCCGGCATGCGCACGTCGGTGACCACCAGCGCCGGCGCCGGCTCGCGCTGCAGCGCGTCCAGCGCCTCGCCGGCGGCGGCGAACGCGGTCACCGCGAAGCCGGCGTCGCGCAGCGCGGCGGCCAGCACGAAGCGCACCGCGCGGTCGTCGTCCACCACCCAGATGCGCGCGGGCTCAGCCATCGGCGGCCTCCGCTTCGGCCAGTGCGATCGGCAGCAGCAGGGTGAACACCGTGTGCCCCGGGCGCGAGCGGTAGGCCAGCGAGCCGCGGTGCTCGCGCGCGACCTGCTGCGCCAGCGCCAGCCCCAGCCCGCTGCCCTCGGCGCGTCCGCTGACCAGCGGCAGGAACACCTGCTCGGCCAGTTCCGGCGGCACCCCGCGGCCGTCGTCGGCGATCTCCAGCCGCAGCGCCAGCGCGTGCAGGTCCTCGCCGATCCGCGCGCCGTGCTCGGCGCGGGTGCGCAGTTGCACGCTGCCGGCGCCGGCCTCGATCGCGTTGCGCACCAGGTTCCACACCGCCTGGGTCAGGCGGTCGGCGTCGCCGGGGAATTCCGGCAGCGAGGGGTCGTAGTCGCGCTGCAGCCGCACCGCCCAGCCGGCGTCGCTCTCGGCCAGGCGCAGCACCCGTTCCAGCACCGCGTGGATGTTCAGCGGCTCGAACGCGCGCGCCGGCGCCGGCGCCAGCAGGCGGTCCACCAGCGCGGCCAGCCGGCCCACCTCGGCCTCGATCAGCGCGGTGAGCTCGCGCGCGTCCGCGCCGCCGCGCCGGGCCAGCAGCTGGGCCGCGCCCTTGATCCCGGCCAGCGGGTTGCGCAATTCGTGGGCCAGGCCGCGCAGCGAGGCGCTGAGCGCGGCCGGCAGCAGCCGCGCCGGATCCTCGCCGGGGAATTCGTCGACCGGATGCGCCTCCAGCCAGTGGCCGCCCTCGCGCGGCACCAGCCACAGGTCGGCGAAGCGCAGCGCCTCGCTGCCGGGGAAGGCCAGCGCCACCCGCCGCAGCCGTAGCGCCGCCGGCGCCGGTTGCGACAGCGCGGCGGCCAGCGCGCCGCCCTCGCGCTCCAGCGCCTCGGCGCGCACGCCCAGCAGCCGGCGCAGGCCGACCCCCAGCCAGCCGGTGGCGGCCGCGTTCGCGCCCACCACCACCCCGGCCGCGTCCAGCCGCAGGATCGGCGTGGCGAACTCGTCCAGCAGGTCGTCGGGGGCGCGGTCGGGCGGCATTGCACTAATTTAGTGCAA
>CAMLJA010000287.1 GCA_946480065.1 uncultured Thermomonas sp.
TCGAGAACTCCGACGCGCGCCGCTTCATCCCGTCCTGGGACGAGCCCAGGCACAAGGCGACCTTCCACCTGGCGGTGACCGCGCCTGCCGGGGACATGGTGGTGAGCAACATGCCGGTGGCCAGCACCCACGACCTGGGCGACGGCCGCACCCTGACGCTGTTCAAGACCACCCCGAAGATGTCCACCTACCTGCTGTTCCTGGCGGTGGGCGAGTTCGACCGCACCACCCTGGACGACAACGGGGTGGAGATCGGCGTGATCGCCCAGAAGGGCAAGGTGGAGCAGGCCCGCTTCGCGCTGGAGGCCAGCCGCGACGTGCTGCGCGAGTACGACGACTACTTCGGCGTGGCCTACCCGCTGCCGAAGCTGGACAACATCGCGGCCCCCGGCCGCAGCCAGTTCTTCAGCGCGATGGAGAACTGGGGCGCGATCTTCACCTTCGAGTATTCGCTGCTGCTGGATCCCGCGATCTCCACCGTGTCCGACCAGCAGCGCGTGTTCACCGTGGCGGCGCACGAGATCGCACACCAGTGGTTCGGCAACCTGGTCACCATGGCGTGGTGGGACGACCTGTGGCTGAACGAGGGCTTCGCCACCTGGATGGAGGGCCGCACCACCCGCAAGCTGCACCCGGAGTGGGACATCGACGGCGTGTCCGCCGCCTACACCAGCCGCGGCGCGATGGGCCGCGACGCCTACGCCACCACCCACCCGATCGTGCAGCACGTGGAGACGGTGGAGCAGGCCAGCCAGGCCTTCGACGGCATCACCTACGGCAAGGGCTCGGCGGTGATCGCGATGCTGGAGGACTACGTGGGCGCCGACGCCTGGCGCGCCGGCGTGCGCAGTTACATCAAGAAGCGCGCCTACGGCAACGCCGTGACCGACGACCTCTGGGCCGAGGTGGACAAGGCCGCCCCCGGCAAGCAGTTCACCCGGGTCGCCCACGATTTCACCCTGCAGCCGGGCGTGCCGCTGATCAAGGCCAGCACCGCCTGCCAGGGCGGGAGCACGGTGGTGGCGCTGGAGCAGGGCGAGTACACGATCGACCGCAAGGACAAGGCGCCGCTGCGCTGGCGGGTGCCGGTCAGCGTGCGCGCCGGCGACGGTGCGCCGGTTCGGGTGCTGGTGGACGGCACGGCCAGCGTGTCGCTGCCCGGCTGCGGCGCGCCGGTGGTGGTCAACGCGGGCCAGCACGGCTACTTCCGCACCCTGTACGCGCCGGCGCAGTTCCAGGCGCTGAGCGATGCGTTCACCACCCTGCCGGTGGTGGACCAGCTGGGCATCATGATGGACGCCAGCGCGCTGGGGGCCGTCGGCCTGCAGCCAGAGTCCGACCTGCTGGGCCTGGCCGCCAAGGTGCCGCTGGACGCCTCGCCGGACCTGTGGCTGATGGTCGCCGGCACCCTGGGCGGCATCGACGACGTGTTCGAGTCCAATCCGGCGCGCCAGGCCGCGTTCCGCAAGTTCGCGCTGGCGCGGCTGTCGCCCAAGTTCGAGCAGCTGGGCTGGGAGAACCGCGAGGGCGATTCCGCCACCACCCGCCAGCTCCGCGCCAGCCTGATCGGCATCCTCAGCGCGCTGGGCGACGAGGAGGTGCTGGCCGAGGCGCGCCGCCGCTTCGACGCGTTCGCCGCCGACCCGGCCAGCCTGCCGCCCGAGCTGCGCCGCACCGTGCTGGGCATCGCCGCGCGCAACGCCGACGCCGCCACCTGGGACGAGCTGCACGCGCTGGCGAAGGCCGAGAAGTCCTCGATGGTCCGCGACCAGTACTACGGCCTGCTGGCGCGCGCCAAGGACAAGGCGCTGGCGCAGCGCGCGCTGGAGATGGCGCTGACCGACGAGCCGGGCGCCACCAACAGCGCCGGCATGATCGCCGCGGTGGGCTACGAGCATCCCGCGATGGCGTTCGACTTCGCGGTGGCGCACCGCGCGCAGGTGGACACGCTGGTGGACTCCACCTCGCGCGCCAGCTTCTACCCGGGCCTGGCCGGCAGCGCCACCGACCTGGCGATGGTGGCCAAGGTCAAGGCGTACGCCGACCAGTACATCGCCCCGACCTCGCGCCGCGACGCCGAGACGGTGATGACCGGCATCGAGACCCGCGTGCGCCTGCGCGCGGCGCGGCTGCCGCAGCTGGACGCCTGGCTGAAGCAGCAGGGCTACTGAGCCCCGCCCTGGAACGAAAAGGCCCCGCATCGCGGGGCCTTTTTTTGGTGTGGTTGCCGCGACTCAGGCCACGTTCGGCTCGCTGAAGGCCTCCGGCTCGCCCTTGAAGTCGCCGATCGGCACGCAGGCGCAGAACACGTTCTTGTCGCCGTAGACGTTGTCCACCCGCGCCACCGGCGGCCAGTACTTCTGCCGCTTCAGGACCGGGAGCGGGAACACCGCCAGCTCGCGCCCGTAGCCGTGGGTCCACTCGGCCGCGGCGGCCTGGGTGGCGGTGTGCGGGGCGTGCTTGAGCGGGTTGTCCTCGCGGTCCAGCTCGCCGCGCTCGACCATCCGGATCTCCTCGCGGATCTGGATCATGGCGTCGATGAAGCGGTCCAGTTCGTGCAGCGACTCGGATTCGGTCGGCTCCACCATCAGCGTGCCGGC
>CAMLJA010000288.1 GCA_946480065.1 uncultured Thermomonas sp.
TTCGGCTTCGACGCGTTCGGCTTCGACGCGTTCGGCTTCGACGCGTTCGGCTTCGCCATCGTCGAGTTCCAGCCCGGCGAACGGCAGCGCGGCTTCCGGCAGCGTGTCGCGCAGGGCGACCACCTGGGCCGCCAGCGCGGCGTAGACCGGCACCTGCGCCGGGCTGGCCTGCAGCGCCAGGGTGGAGGCGCGCACGGCGGCGGCCACGTCGCCGATGGCCGCGATCCCGGCGGCGTCGGCCGCCTGGCCGGACGCCAGCAGGCGCTTGATGTAGCCCTCGGTCGGGGAGGTGAACGCGGTCACCGAGGGCACCTCGGTCATCGCGAAGGCGCCGTTCAGGGTATGCACGGCGCGCAGCAGGGCGTCGTCCACGGCACCCTCGCCGGCGCGCGCCCGCGCCAGCCAGGCATCCACGGTCTCGAGGTGGCTGCCGACTTCGGTGCCGAGGATGTCCAGCAGGACCGGATCCACCTGCACCGCGACGGTGGCGGGCGCCGCGGTCGCAGCCGGCGCCGCGGGCGCGGCCGCGACGGGTGCGGCCGGGGCGGGAAGCATGTCCAGCACAACGTCCTCGCCGGCCGCGAGGCGGTCCGCGACGGCCTCCATCGCGGCCAGGTCGACCGGGGCTTCCACGGTTTCGCCGCGCAGCGCGGCGTGCAGCCGCGGCAGGACCTCGCGGGTCTGGCCGACGAAACCGACGACCGCCGCGCTGGGCGGTCGGCTGCCGTCCAGCACGCGGTTGAGCATGTTCTCGACGTGCCAGCTGAATTCGCCCAGGGTCCTGGCGCCGACCAGCCGGCCGCTGCCCTTCAGGGTGTGGAACACGCGCCGGATCGGGCGCAGCTGCTCCAGGTCGTCCGGCGCGCGGCGCCAGGCCGGCAGCAGCTGGTCGAGGTTGCCGATCTCTTCCTCGAACTCCTCCAGGAAGATCTCGCGGATCTCGTCGTCGATCTCCGCGCCCGCGGCGTCGAAGCCGGCGCTGAGCGCGGGCGCGCCCGGCGCGGAGGCCACGCTGACGTGGGCGGCTTCGGCAGGAACCGACGGCGCCTCCGCAGCGGGCGCCTCCGCGGGTTCCGCGGCCTGGCTGCCACCGGCAGCGGCGGCGGCACCGGGCCCTTCGGCCGGCGCGGCGGCGGACTGCGGCGCGGCCACGTCGGGCAGAGGCCAGTACCCCAGCGTGTCCAGGCTGGCGCGGGTCTTGTCCAGCAGGTCTTGGCGCTGGCCGTGCGGGTCGCGCAGCGACTCCAGGAAATATTCCATCCCGGCCAGGGCGTCGGCCAGGGTGTCCAGCAGGCGACCGCCGGGCACCTGCCGGCTGCCCAGCAGCTCCGACTGCACGTAACGGCGCAGCGCCTCCAGGTAGTCGGCGGGTTCGGGCAGTTGCAGGATCCGCATCGCGCCGGCCACCTCGGCCAGCAGGCGGGGCACCGGCTCCAGCGCGGCGTGGTCCCAGTCGGTCTCCACGAAGGCCACGAAGGCGTTGCGGACCTCCGCGAAGTTCGCGGCGGCCTCGCGCGAAAGCACGCCCATCACCTTGCGCGATTCCTGCGCCAGCAGGTCGCCGCCGTCCTCGTGCTCGCCGGCCTGGCCCAGGCGCGCAACCTGGTCGTCCAGCGAATGGTCGATGTAGATCAGCGCGCCGGCGACCTCCAGCAGGTCGGCCTCGCTCGGCGGACGGCGCCCGCCCGCGATGTCCTCGACGATCCGCCGCTGCTCCTGGATGACGCCGCGCGCGGCGTCCAGCCCGACCATTCCCAAGGTCTCGCCGATGCGTCCCAGCGCCTCCACCTGCGGCTTGAGCTCGGCGACGTCGCCCAGCCCGGCGCGGAGGTGTAGGTCCAGGGCGTCCTTGACCCGCAGCAGGTCTTCCTTGAGCGCCGCGGACACGGTGTCCAGCAGCGCGCGGTTGCGGCCCGCCAGGCTGCCGCGCGCGTGCTCCAGCTCGGCCTCGGTGGGTTCCACCAGCAGGCTGGGCAGCGCGTCCTGCTGCAGCGCCTCCACCCCGCGCGCCGCGCGCAGCTCGTTGAGCAGCGGCAGCAGCACGATCGGGATGTCGCGGTGGCCGCCCTGCAGCCGCTCCAGGTAATCCGGCAGCTGCACCACGCCGCGCATCAGGGTGGCGCTGGCCTCCTCGCCGTCCGCCACCCGGCCTTCGCCCAGCGCGCGCGCCAGCCGCTCCATTTCGTCGGCCACCATCGCCGGCGCCTGCAGTTCCAGCATGCGCAGGGTGCCCTGCACCTGGTGCAGGTGCTCGGCGCAGCTGCGCATGCGCGCGGCGTCCGGCGCCTCGGCGTAGCCCTCGATCTCGATCCGCGCCTGGCGCAGGGTCTCGTCGATCTCCGGCTTCACCCAGCCGAGCGCGGTGTGGTCGATGGCATCCCGCAGGGCCGTGGTCATCGCGATGCTCCGCTTCGGCCGCGCGCGGCGCCAGTCCAGACGATCGTGTTCATCCCGACGCTACCGTCCCCAGGCTCAGGCCGGCAGCTTGAAGTCGGCGACCGAACGACGCAGGTCGGCGGCGAGCTGGGCCAGGTTGCCGATCGACTCGGCGGTCTGGCTGGCGCCCTGCGAGGTCTGCGCGGTGATCGACTG
>CAMLJA010000289.1 GCA_946480065.1 uncultured Thermomonas sp.
ACAGCGCGGCCTGCACGTTGGCCGCGATCATGCATTCCTCGATCAGCTTGTGCGCGTCGTTGCGCTGGAGCATGCCGGCCTGGGAGACCGCGCCCTTGGCGTCCAGCACGAACCGCACCTCGCTGCTCTCGAACTCGATCGCGCCGCGCTTGGCGCGGGCGCGCTCCAGCACCTTGAACAGCGCGTGCAGGTCCCGGATCTGCGGCAGCAGCGGGCCGACCTTGGCCAGCGCGGCGGCGCGGTCGTCCTCGGGGATGCCCTCGCCCACCACGTTCCAGACGTCGGTGTAGGTCAGGCGCGCGTGCGAGTGCATCACCGCCTCGTGGAAGCTGGCCCGGGCCACGGTGCCGTCGCGGCCCACGTCCATCGCGCAGACGAAGCACAGCCGGTCGACGTGCGGCTTCAGCGAGCAGATGCCGTTGCTCAGGGTTTCCGGAAGCATCGGCACCACGAAGCCGGGGAAGTAGACCGAGGTGGCGCGCAGCTGCGCCTCGCCGTCCAGCGGCGTGCCCGGCCGCACGTAGTGCGAGACGTCGGCGATCGCCACGATCAGGCGGAAGCCGTCGCGGGTGGGTTCGCACCAGACCGCGTCGTCGAAGTCCTTGGCGTCCTCGCCGTCGATGGTGACCAGCGGCACCGCGCGCAGGTCCATGCGCCCGGCGATGTCGGCCGGCTGCACCTGCAGCGGCACCGCGGTGGCCTGCGCCAGCACCTCCGGCGGGAATTCGTGCGGGATGTCGTGGCCGTGGATCGCCGCCTCCACCGCCTGGCTGGCGGTGAGCTTGTCGCCCAGCACCGCCAGCACCCTGCCGATCGGCGGCCGGTGGACGTCCTGCGGGGTGGTGATCTCGGCGACCACCAGCTGCCCGGCCCTGGCGCCGTTGCGGGCGTCCTGCGGGATCATCAGGTTGCGCTGGATGCGCTTGTCGTCGGGCACCACGTAGGCGATGCCCAGTTCCTCGGTGTAGCGGCCCAGCAGCCGGGTCAGGCGGCGCTCCAGCACCTCGACGATGGTCGCCTCGCCGCGGCCGCGGCGGTCCATGCCGGTGATGCTGACCAGCACGCGGTCGCCGTGGCTGACCTTGCGCATCTCGTAGGGCGGCAGGAACAGGTCGTCGCCGCCCTTCTCCGCCCGCAGGAAGCCGAAGCCGTCCGGATTGGCGATCACGGTGCCCGGGATCAGTTCGGCCTGCGCCGCCGGCACGAAGCCGCCCCGCCGGTTCTGCAGCAGCTGTCCGTCGCGCACCATCGCGCCCAGGCGCTTCTGCAACGCATCGGCGCGCTCCGGCTCGGCCAGCGACAGCGCGCGCGCCAGCGCCTCGGCGTCCATCGGGCCGTCGCTGGCGGCCAGCACCTGCAGGATCATCTCGCGGCTGGCGATGGGGTTGGCGTAGCGTTCGGCCTCGCGGCCGGCGTGCGGGTCGGAGGCGGGCGGCGCCACCGGGCCGGGGGCGCGCGCGCCGCGCCGCCCCGCGGGCTCCGGCATCCACGGCGGCTGCGCCGCGCCGGGCTTGCCCTTGCCGCCGGCCTGCTTCGGCCTGCCCGCCCGGCTTGCGCCGGGGCCCTTGCCACGGCTGCCGCCGCGCTTGCTGGGGGGTTTCGTCATGCCGCGATGTTACAGGGCCGACGCATGCGGGCGTTGACATCCGTGCGACATGCCGGGAAAATGCGCGGCTCCGAACGCCCAGGTGGCGGAATTGGTAGACGCACTAGTTTCAGGTACTAGCGGGTAAAACCGTGGAGGTTCGAGTCCTCTCCTGGGCACCAAGGTTCGGAACGCAAAAACCCGCCGCTGGCGGGTTTTTTGTTGCCCGCCTCCAAGAGCCGGGCGGCCCGCGCTAGAACATACCCAGCGCGTTCGCGGCGTCAGCCGGCACCGGCTGCGCCAAGTCCCACAGCTCCACGATCCGCCCACCCTCGAAGCGCAGCAGGTGCGCGACCGCCATGTCGGGCCCGCTGGCCGCGCGCCGCAGGCGCGAGAAGACCGCCACCCGGTCGCCGTCGGCCAGCACTTGGCGCACCTCCAGCGCGTTGCCGGGTTCGGCGGCTGCCGCGGCCTCCATTGCGCGCAGCAGCGCCTCGCGGTCATGCGCGAAGTGCGGGTTGTGGTGCACGACGCCTTCGGCGATGTGGCGCGCGAACGCCGCCGCCACCTCGCCGCGGGCGCACCTCTGCAGGAAGTCCACCGCGCTCGCCGCCTGGTCCATCCGCTCGCATCCGCCCCGGCCTGAAGCCAGCTTAACCCGCGCCGGCGGCCCGGTTGCCGACCCCCGTGCCGCGGGCTATGGTCGATCCGGACCCCACGGGCGGCGCCAGCCGGCGCCGCCCGTTCGCACATCCGGAGCCACTGCCATGACCCCTGCCGCCCCTTCCCCGCTGCGTCCACCGCTGCTGCTTTCCCGCTTGGACGTGGAGCGGATCGAGGCGCTGCTGGAAGAGCCGGGGTTCCGCCAGCTGGACACGGCCGGCCTGCAGGCGGAGCTGGCACGGGCCGAACTGGCCGAGCCCGCGCGCATGCCCGCCGACGTCATCACCATGAATTCCACCGCGCTGGTGCGGGTGGAGGACGGCGA
>CAMLJA010000290.1 GCA_946480065.1 uncultured Thermomonas sp.
CCCGCCGGCCTGCATGCCGTCGGGCGTTCGCGGGCTCGCGGCTAGCGCCGCTCGAATTCCCCGCTCACCCCAGCCACACCCGGGCGTTGCGGAACATGCGCTGCCACGGCGAATCCTCCGGCCAGTCGGCCGGCGCCCAGCTGAAGTTGGCGCTGCGCAGGGTGCGCTCGGGATGCGGCATCAGCAGGGTGGCGCGGCCGTCGCGGCTGGCCACGCCGGCGATGCCGTCGGGCGAGCCGTTGGGGTTGGCCGGGTAGCGGTCGGCGACGCGGCCGCCCTCGACGTAGCGCGCGGCCACGTCCACTGCCGCCTGGTCGATCACGTCGGCGAACACCGCGCGGCCTTCGCCGTGCGCCACCGCCACCGGGATCTTTGATCCGGCCATGCCGCGCAGGAAGATCGACGGCGACTCGCCCACTTCCAGCAGCGCCAGCCGCGCTTCGTACTGCTCGCTGGCGTTGCGCTGGAAGGTCGGCCAGTGCCCGGCGCCGGGGATGATGTCGCGCAGCTGCGCCATCATCTGGCAGCCGTTGCAGATGCCCAGCGAGACGCTGTCCGCGCGCGCGAAGAACGCGGCGAACATCTCGCGCAGCGCGGCGCGTTCGAGGATGGAGGTCGCCCAGCCGCGGCCCGCGCCCAGTACGTCGCCGTAGCTGAAGCCGCCGCAGGCGGCCAGGCCGTGGAAGTCCTTGAGGTCGAAGCGGCCGGCGATCAGGTCGCTCATGTGCACGTCGAACGCGTCGAAGCCGGCACGGTCGAAGCCCCAGGCCATCTCGATCTGGCTGTTGACGCCCTGCTCGCGCAGGATCGCCACCTTCGGCCGCGCGCCGGTGGACACGAACGGCGCCGCCACGTCCTCGGACGCATCGAACATCAGCTGCGGCTGCAAGCCGGGGGCATCGAAGCGGCGCGCGGACTCGCGCTCGCTGTCGGCACCGTCGGGGTTGTCGCGCAGCCGCTGCATTGCGTGGGTGACCGACCACCAGGCGTCGAACAGTTCGTCCCAGCGCCACTCGGCCAGCACGTCGTCGCCGTCGGCGATCCGCACCACCGGCGCGGTGGTCGGCACCGCGATGCGCTGCGCGCATTCGATCAGGCCGTGGCGCGCGACCAGGTCGGCGAACGCGGCGCGCTCTTCCACCGGCACCTGCACCACCGCGCCCAGTTCCTCGTTGAACAGCACCCGCAGCGGGTCGCCGGTGCGGCCATCGCCCCAGCCGTCGAGGCGGATGTCCAGGCCGAGGTGCGAGGCGAACGCCATCTCGCACAGCGCGGCGAACACGCCGCCGTCGGAACGGTCGTGGTAAGCCAGCAGCAACCCGTCTTCGCGTGCGTCGCGGACCAGCTCGAACAGCGCGCGCAGGCGCTGCGGCTCGTCCAAGTCGGGCGCCTCGCCGCCGAACGCCGGCAGCGCGCCGCCGCCCGCCTTCGACGAGGGCACGGCATGCGGATGGCACTGCGCCAGCACCGAGCCGCCCATGCGCTGGCGGCCGCCGCCCAGCCCGATCAGCCACAGCTCGGACTCGACGTCGCGGCGCAGCAGCGGGGTGAGCTGGGCGCGCACGTCGAGCACCGGCGCGAACGCCGAGACCACCAGCGAGACCGGCGACACCGATGCGTGCGCCTGCCCGTCGGCCTGGTACTGCGCCTGCATCGACAGCGAATCCTTGCCGACCGGGATGCCGAGTTCGAGCTCCGGGCACAGCTCCATGCCCACCGCCCTGACCGCGTCGAACAGGCGCGCGTCCTCGCCCGGGTGGCCGGCGGCGGCCATCCAGTTGGCGGACAGCTTGATCCGGTTGAGCGACTCCACCGGCGCCGCCATCAGGTTGGTGATCGCCTCGCCCACCGCCATCCGCGCCGACGCGGCGGCGTCCAGCAGCGCCAGCGGGGTGCGCTCGCCCACGCTCATCGCCTCGCCGGTGAAGCCGTCGAAGCCCGAGAGCGTGATCGCGCAGTCGGCCACCGGCATCTGCCACGGGCCGACCATCTGGTCGCGCGCGGTCAGGCCGCCGACGGTGCGGTCGCCGATGGTGATGAGGAAGGATTTGGCGGCCACCGACGGATGCGCCAGCACGCGCAGGCCGGCCTCGCGCAGGTCCAGCGCGTCGGTGTCGGCCTGCGGCCAGCGCGGCGGCGCCGGGTGCGCGGTGTCGCGGTGCATCTTCGGCGGCTTGCCGAACAGCACGTCCATCGGCAAATCAATGGCTGGCGCCTGGCCGGCATAGCCCACCCGCAGGTGTTCCTCTGCGGTGGCGGTGCCGACCACCGCGAACGGGCAGCGCTCGCGCGCGCACAGCGCGGCGAACTCGGCCACCCGCGCCTGCGCCACGCCCAGCACGTAGCGCTCCTGCGATTCGTTGCACCACAGCTGCATCGGCGACAGCGAGGGGTCGTCCTTCGGCACCTGGCCGAGGTCGATGACGCCGCCCACGCCGGAGTCGTGCAGCAGCTCGGGAATGGCGTTGGACAGGCCGCCCGCGCCGACGTCGTGGATGCACAGAATCGGGTTGTCGGCGCCGCGCGCCACGCAGCGGTCGATGACCTCCTGCGCGCGCCGCTCCATCT
>CAMLJA010000291.1 GCA_946480065.1 uncultured Thermomonas sp.
TCCACGGCGTCATCTTTTCTTCCTCGGTGCCGGGCAGGAAGCCGATGTCCTCGCCCACGCTGACCGTGGCGCGGGTCATGATGATCTCGCGGTAGCGCTGCGCGTCCATCGTCTGCGCCAGGCCGGCGGCCAGCGCCAGCAGGGTCTTGCCGGTGCCGGCGGTGCCCAGCAGGCTGACGAAGTCGATCTCGGGATCCATCAGCGCGTTCAGCGCGAAGTTCTGCTCGCGGTTGCGCGCGGTGATGCCCCACACCGCGTGCTGGCCGTGGCGGAAGTCGTCCACGATCTGCAGCACCACTCGGTCCTCGCCGACCCGCGCCACCTTCATCTCGGCCTGCTCGTCGCCGGGCAGGAACACGAACTGGTTGGGATACCAGTCGTCGCCGGCGGCGCGCGCGATCTCGTAGTAGGTGCGGCCCTTGTCGGTCCACGACTTCAGGTCCTTGCCGTGGCGCTGCCAGAAGTCCTCCGGCAGGGCGGTGGCGCCGGTGTAGAGCAGGCTGAAGTCGTCCAGCGCGCGGTCGTTCTCGTAGTCCTCGCTGGCGATCCCGGCGATCGAGGCCTTGATCCGCAGGTTGATGTCCTTGGACACGAACACCACGTCGGCGTCCGGCTCGGCGTCCTTCAGCGCCAGGATCGCGCCGAGGATGGCGTTGTCCGGCACCACCGCGCCGAAGCGCTTGCCGGCATCGAAATTGCCGGTCTGGAACCGCAGGCAGCCGGTGCTGGCGGCGCCGCGCAGCTGCAGGCCGCCCGGCCGCGCCAGCGCGATGCCGGCGGAGATGTCGGTGCTGCCGTGGGCCTCGATCAGTTCGTTGAGGAAGCGGCTAACCTGGCGCGCGTTGCGGCTGGCCTCGGAGGTGCCCTTCTTGCCGTTGTCCAGCTCCTCCATCACCTGCATCGGCAGGTACACGTCGTGCTCCTCGAACTTGAACAGCGCGGTGGGGTCGTGCATCAGCACGTTGGTGTCGAGGACGTAGACGCGCTTGCTCCGGGTCATGCGGGATTCCCTTCGGTCGGACGGCAGCGGGCCACCGCGTCCCGCGGGGCGGGGCAGTGGTGGAGGATGGAAGCGGGGACGGTCACTTGGCCCGGGCGGCCTTCAGCGCGTCCAGCACGGCCCGGGCGTGGCCGGGCACCTTGACCGGCTGCCACTTCTGGCGGACCACGCCGGCGGGGTCGATGAGGAAGGTGCTGCGCACGATGCCCACGTACTCGCGGCCGTAGAGCTTCTTCGGCTGGACCACGCCGAAGGCATCGCAGACGGCGCCGTCGGCGTCGCTGACCAGGTCGAACTTGAAGCCCTGCTTCGCGCAGAAGTTCTTGTGCGACTTCAGCGAATCCTTCGACACCCCCAGCACCGCCGCGCCGGCGCGCCCGAAATCGGGCAGCAGCGCGTTGAAGTCCAGGCCCTCGGTGGTGCAGCCCGGGGTGGAATCCTTCGGGTAGAAGTACAGCACCAGCCACCTGCCGGCATAGTCGCCGAGCGTGGCGGGCTTGTCGCTGGAGAGCGGAAGCGGCAGGTCGGGGATGCGGTCGCCGGTGTCGATCATCGGATGCGGGCTCCGCTCAGTACTTCATCGGATCCATGATCGCGTCGAGGTTCAGGTGGTCGCAGAACTCGAGGAAATCATCGCGCAGGGCCGCGATGTGCATGTCCGCCGGCACGCCGATGGTCAGCTGCGCGGAGAACATGTCGGCGCCGGTCTGCATCGCCCGGTAGCGCGAGCAGTGCAGGCTCTCGATGGTGATGCCCTGGCGGTCGAAGAAGTCGGCCAGCTGGAACAGGATCCCGGGCTTGTCGGAGGCGATGACCTCGACCACGTAGGGCAGCAGGCTGGACTGCACCGGCTTGGGGCCGGTCCGGTACCACACCAGCTTCAGGCCTTCCTCGCGCTCCAGCTTGGTCAGCATGGCCTCCAGCTTGGCCACCGCGTCCCACGAGCCGGTGGCCAGCGCGGTCACCGACACGTCGCGGCCGACCGTGGCCAGCCGGGTGTCCACCAGGTTGCAGCCGGAATCGGAGATGCGGCGGGTGACGGCGAGCAGCGGCGACTGCGGATGCGTGCTGTACGCGTTGATCAGCAGGTGGTTCTCGTTCGGCGCAGGCCGGGGCGTGGTGTCGGTCAAGGCGGCGTCCGCACGGTAGGGGTGGCAGGGGCCGCGCGCGGTCCCGCCGGGGAATCAGGATACTTGTCGGTGCTTTCGCGTCGCAAGTAAGATCGGTGCCCGACGTCCCCTCCATCCGCCGGCCCCCGGGGCCGCGCCCAGCCGCGAGCCCGCCCTTGCACCTTTCCGGCAGCATCACCGCCCTGGCGACGCCGTTCACGGCCGCCGGCGAGATCGACTTCCCGGCCTGGGAGCGGCTGCTGGCCGCGCAGCTGGAGGCCGGGACCCACGCCGTGGTGGTCGCCGGCTCCACCGGCGAGGCCGCCGCGCTGGAGGATTCGGAATACGAGGCGCTCCTGCGCAGCGCCGTGCAGCGGGTGGCCGGGCGCATCCCGGTGCTGGCCGGCACCGGCC
>CAMLJA010000292.1 GCA_946480065.1 uncultured Thermomonas sp.
CATACGAGATCAGAGTGAGTGACTGGAGTGCAGACGTGTGCTCTTCCGATCTTGCGGGGTATCAGCCCTTGAGGGGCAGCAGGCGGATCTCGACGCGGCGGTTGAGGGCGCGGCCCTGCTCGGTGTCGTTGCTGGCCACCGGGTAGCGCTCGCCCATGCCGACGATCTCGAAGCGCTCGCGCTGGACGCCCTGCCCGATCAGGTAGCTGGCCACCGAATTCGCGCGGCGCTCGGAGAGCACCTGGTTGGCGGCATCGGAACCGATGCTGTCGGTATGCCCGCTCACCTCGACCACGGTCTGGTTGTATTCCTTCAGCGTGCTGGCGATGGTGTTGAGCGCCGGGTAGAACTGCGGCTTCAGGTCGTACTTGGCGAAGTCGAAGGTCACGCCGTCGGGCAGGTTGAGCTTGATCACGTCGCCGTCGCGGCTGACGTCGATGCCGGTGCCGGCGGTCTCGCGACGCAGCTCGGCCTCCTGGCGGTCCTGGTAGGCGCCGACCGCGCCGCCGGCGAGCGCGCCGATGCCGGCGCCGACCATCGCGCGCTGGCGACGCTCGACCGCGTCGTCCCCGCTCAGCAGGCCGGCCGCTGCGCCGATCGCCGCGCCGATCAGGGCGCCGCGCTTGGTGCGGTTGGGATCGTTGGGATCGCTGGTCTGGCCGGTGTAGCTGGCGCAACCGGCCGTGAACACGGCCAGGGTGGCGCCCAGGACGGCGAGCTTGAGGTGCTGGGTATTCATTCGTGAAACTCCTCTGGGGGACGGATTCAGGCGCAACCTGACTGCGGCCAGAGGCTAGGCGGGCCGGCGTGGCCCGGATGTGAACGAGGACGGCGCCGTTAAGCTGGCGTTTCCCCCGGCAGCAGCGCCCGGGCGCCCGCCGCGTCCAGGTGGCGGCTCCAGTCCGCCATCAGCGAGAGGTACAGCAGGGTCTCGAACTCCGCGCCGAAGCGCCGGATCACCGCATCGGGGTCGGGGATCAGGCGCGCGTCGGACATCAGCCCGAAGTGCACGCGCCCGCGGTAGCTCAGGATCGACAGCCCCAGCCCGATCGATCCCGTCTGCGGGACCCAGAACATCATCTCGCGCACCGGGCAGCCGGCCATGTACAGCGGCTGCTGCGGCCCCGGGACGTTGGTGGCCACCGCGCTGGCCTTGCGGCTGAACATCTCCAGCGCCAGTTCCTGCAGCGGCGGCGGGGCGATGCCCAGCGCGGCCAGCAGGCCGTAGGCCACGATCGCCTGGCGCGAGCCCTTCAGCTGGTCCATGCACGCGGCCACGCGCTCCACCCGGCGCAGCGGGTTGTCCTCGCCCACCGGCAGCTCCAGGAACACCAGGCCGAAGTGGTTGCCCAGCTTGCGGGCGTGCTCCAGCGGGCGCAGGTTCACCGGCACGGTGGCGCGCAGGGTCATGCCCTCCAGCGCCTCCCCGCGCTCCAGCATGTAGCCGCGCAGCGCCCCGGCCGCCGCCGCCATCAGCACGTCGTTGACGGTGCAGCCGCAGGCGCGGCCGACCGCCTTCACCTCCTCCAGCGACACCGGCTCCGCCCACGCCACCCGCTTGCTCACGCCGAGCCGGCCGCGCAGCAGCGAGGGCGGGTCGTCCGGCAGCGCCAGCGCGTGCACCAGTTCGCGCGCGATCTCGCCGCCCTCCTTCGCCAGCAGGCCGGCCAGCGACGGGTCCTGCACCATCGCCATGCCCTGCCCCAGCACCTTGCCGCCCAGCTTCATGTAGCGGTCCACCGCGCCGACCCGGCGCGCCACCGGCGCCGCCTCCTGCTTCAGCCAGGCCTGGTCCAGGCGCGCGCCGGGCGCCGCCTCGCGGCTGGTGTCGGTCAGCGACAGCAGCACCTGCACCAGCGCGATGCCGTCGGCATAGCAGTGGTGGATGCGCGCCACCAGCGCCGAACCGCCCTGGTAGCGCTCGACCAGGTGGAACTGCCAGAGCGGCTTGGTGGGATCCAGCGGGCTGGAGGCGAGCTGGCTGGCGAAGCGCTCCAGCGCCTTCTTGTCCGCCGCCCGCCCGCCCTTGCCCGGCAGCCCGGCCAGGCAGACGTGCCAGTCCAGGTCGAAGCTGGCGTCGTCCACCCACTGCGCGCCGGTCGCGCCCTCCACCGGCCGCTGGCGGAACCGGCGGTAGGCGAGGAAGCGCTGCCGGATCACCCGCTTCAGCCGGGCCAGCGTCATCGGCTCGGAGAACATCAGCACCCCGGTGATCATCATCGGGTTGGTGGGGCGCTCCATCCGCAGCCAAGCGGTGTCCACCCGCGACATCGGCTCGCGACGCGGGCGCTGCCCCACGTCCTTCGGGGCCTGCTTCGCGCGCGCTGTCGACGTGGCCATCGCTTCCCCTCCCGGACGTGGCCCGAGTGAATCACGCGGCGGAGATCGCGGTCAACGCGCTGCCGGCGACCGGGCCCAGCGCGATGCCATCGCGAAGCTTCAGGCCGGCGACCCGCCGGCGCTGCGGTTGCGCCGGTCAGGCCCCGGCGTACTCGCGGGGAATGCGCTGGTTGAGGCCG